>JBCBSJ010000032.1:0-34031 GCA_039819245.1 Cyanobacteria bacterium J06638_20 | reverse complement strand
TCCCCCATCTACCGTATCCAGTTCGTCGTTGAAACCGCACATTGGGAATTCGTTCGTGACTTCGCAAAAGGTTCAGATCCAAGCATTGATCCAGTCTATTGACGGGGTGCTGAGTAAAGCTAGCCCCCGCTTGCCATGGGTGATGGCAGGAGAAGCGGATCAGCAACGGTTGGTGCTAGAGCAGGCGCGACAATATCTCGTGACGTTACAGCAGCAAGCAGATGCCCCTGCCGCACTCCCGGGTGCTGCGGCACCCCCTGCACTCCCCCCAGGGGGAACCTCGGCTTTGCAGACGGGGGAATCAGCTCAGCAAGTGCTCCAAGCAGTGTTAGAGGAGGTAAACTACCTCCGCGCTAATATCATGCAGCCGATGCGGTCAGATGTGGATCGGTTGCGCCAGGAGCGAGACGAACTCGAACAAGAAATTCAGGCGTTGAAAGCCCAGCGCCAGCAATATGCGCTGCCACCCCAGGGAGGCGATTCGCCCCAAGTGCTGTCGGAGTTTTTGCAATCGCTGATGGGGCGGTTGCAGGAGAATCTGACCGTGCAGGTGTCAGAAATTGTGCAGGAGTTGCGCGTGCAGTCGGGGAATGCGGCGATCGCTGGCACCGAACGGCAAGCTCTCACAGGTGCAGCTGCCTCCGATCTTCCCCCCGCATCCGATGCCGTCAATCCGCCCAATGTAAACCCAGCACTGACCAACCTCACGCCTCAGGAACGGCTGGAGCAACTCCAACGTGTTCAGGCACAGTCTGATCAATTGCTCCTGAAACTGGATACGACCCTACAAGTCATCTTCGAGTCGTTGCAGCGGAACATCCATACCTACGAAGAATCACTCAGCCGTGGGTTGGACAATATGCATACCTTGGGACACCAAGGGGAAGCGATCTTCACAGCCTTGGTCAATCGGTTGGCACAACAGTTAGGGCGCGAAGCCTCCAGTTACCTCCAGGCCTCCTTACAGTCTGTGGATTGGCAAGCCCTACCCGGTGCCAGGACGACGGGTGGATCGGCTCCTGTGTCCTTACAGGGTGGAGAGCCCAGCGATTCTCAAGCCATCTTGGATTCGTTACTGAGCGAGTTGACCGATGGGGAGCCAACGATCTTGCAATCGGCACCGCCTACGAGCGATCGCCCTGCGCTCTCCGCGACGTCCACAGACGACTTCCCGGATCTGGATTTTGAGTCTCCTTCTAGCTTTGCAGATAATGCTGGTGCGATCGCTGAACCGGACTGGGCGGCCTCGGAGAAGATCACAACGTTCCAATTGGATGAAGAACCGTCAGATGGCGAAGCGTTGGATGACGAAGAGATGACCATTTTCCAGATGGAACCGCGACTCCTGGAGCATCAAGTGGGGGTTGCTCCAGAGGAAAGTGAGATTGAAGATATCGACTCGGCACTGGAATTGTTAAACCAGATCAGCACTGACCTGGAAGCTGACGAAACCAATGTTCCTCCCCCCGAAGCCGAGATGACTTCACCCGAAGGAGTCTATAACGAGCTCGATGACCTCTACGAAAGTTTGTTTGGCACCGACTTTGCTCCGCCAGAGGCCGGGCGAGACGAGCCACCCGTCGATCGCCATGTGGCGGATACGGAGCGCTGGCCAGATAGCGAGGTCAGCCCCCTCGAAGACATCCGTGACGATGCCACAGCCCCTGGAGATGAACCCGACCTTACCTCGGAAACTGATATTACCGAGATGATGGTTCCGGGACAACGGCCGACTGAGGGGGGGGGCCTAGAGGAATCAGGGGAAACACTGGAGAATCTTCTGTTTGACGGCTTGGGGGATCTGAGTGCGGCTAATGACGCAACAGATACGGAGCCACCGACTGGGGAAACCGCAGCTCCCGCCGATAGCGGAGTCGATATAGACGAACTGGAGGAGCGTCTGTCGGATTTGACCCCTGACGCCAGTCCCCAGGCGGTCGAGAACCTCCTGTTCGATGAGTTTCCCGTTGCAGATGAGGGAGAGCAAGAGGAAACGCTTTTGCTGGGCACCCCCACAGCACAAAACCTCCCGGCGGATGTCATTACCTCCCTCGAAGACTTGATGCACCTTGAGAATGCATCAGCGGCATCCCTTGACTTACTGCGCTCTGAAGGCATAGCCGATGAGGATGTTTATATTGCCGCAGCGCCAGATGAAGACTTATTGGCAGAAGATGAGGCTCCCCGCGCAGCGCTGGATGTCGCTCCAAGTTTAGTGGAACAGTTGGATGCGGAACTAGCGCAGTTGGAAGAAGGGGCAACGGTCGCCGACTTAATGTCGCTGGGAGATACGGAACCGGAACAACCCGTAGCGGATTCCTCCACGCCAGATTCTTTTGCAACGGATGACGACAACGACACCGCGACGCCAGAGGATGATAATCTCTTTGCAGGCTTCGCGAACGCCTGGGGACAAGCAATCGAGGCCAGCTCCGATGAGGAAGAGGCGATTGCCGCCCTCGGGTTACCCGATCTGGGGGACAGTGCGCCACCGCCCCCCTCAGCCATAGCAGAACCGATAAGCCAGCCTCAAGCCATCGACGATGAGCGCTCTCATGAGGAAGAAGAGGAAGGATCTGATCTAGGGTTAGATGACTGGCTGTCCGAGGAACTACCCTCTGATCCCATTGAAACTCCAGCAGAATCGACAATCACCGAGTTGCCGACCGAGACAACGGATACTGAGCCATCCTCCCCATCAATAGACACTCTCCTGGAATTAGAAGAACGCGTCGAGGAAGAGGCGGACGAGCCAGGGTTAGGCCTACCGCCTGACCGTGAGGAGCTGACCCTGGATGATTTCCAAAGCGTGATGGTCACGCCGGATGAACCCGTGGCCGAGGAACCCGTGACCCAGATGCCGGTGGCCGAAGAGCCACTATGGGCAGGTTTTGATGCACTTGAAGCCCCCGATGAGGATGATCCCGAGCGGACGCTACTCATGCCACCCCAGCCCGGTACAGGTTCACCTGCTCGAAATCAGCCTCCCGCCAAAGCACAGGAGGAAACCCCCAGATTAGACCGATTCTCCAATTACCTGCTAGACGCACCAGCCTCAGACAGTAGCCCAGGAGAACCTCCTGCTCCGGCTGATGAACCCCTGGATCTGGCCGCCCTCTTGGATGCGGTCGAGGAGACCCCCGATGCAGTTGTGGTACCACCCCCCGGTGAAGATGAATCCCTCGCCTCCTTCGACGAAGCGATTGATACCGCTCCTAGCTCAACGGCTAACGAGGATGCCTTCACCCTAGAAGGATTGGGAGGGTTGTTTGAAGATGTAGAAACGCTTGATGATGCCGAATCATCACCACCGCCCCAGCAAGTAGCGAGAGAGGCCACTCCAAGCACCCAAGCGGTTCCGCCTGCTGCCGCCGAACCCAATCAGATGCCATCCGAAGCGCTGGGATCCGATTTTGGTCTGGCGGAGGTCGACTTCTATGCGGAAATGGAAGACCACGCAGAAATGGCCTCGGGGTCAGAGTTAGATCTAAAACCTGACCCACTACCCGAGGCGGACTCCGAGCAAGCAAAAAAAAAAGAACTAAGCGCCCCCAACCCCGAGGCTTCGACCCCACCCATCGCGGACGTGGCGATCGCCTCCGATGATTTGCTCACATCCATGCCAGTTGACGAACCCACAGAAGTGGTCGATCTCTCCGATCAACTGTTACAGGCAATGGGATTATCAGCGGACGAAGGGACGGAAGGCTCGTTTTCCGAAGTGATCGTTGAAGACTGGTCAGATGCCGACTTCTCTTTAGTGGATTTAGCCGAGGACTTCTCCGGCGCATCTGGATCCGAAATGACCGATCCGGATGCGCTGGCTCTGTTGCAAGAACTAGATGCCCGAGCCACCTCAGCCCACCAGATACCAGCGCCAGAACCAGCCACGGCCTTCGCAGAAGATCATCTGGAGGATCAGCTGTCTGATTTACGCAACCAGGAAGCGGATCTCGATTTTCTGATCTCCCCATCGATGGATCCCCTGGATGAGTTGTACGACGAGCTAGAACCTCCGCCTATTGCTCGGGAGCCTCGTCGTCGCCCCATTAAACCCATCTGGTATCTCGGCATCGACCTAGGGACAACGGGTATCTCTGCCGTATTGCTCAATTGCCAGACCCAGACGCTGTATCCCATCTATTGGTTAGAGGTAACGTTCGCGGATACCAACCCGAGAGGGATGCCAGCTCCCGAAACAACCTATCGCCTACCCGCGTCGGTCTATCTCCGCCCAGCTAGTCAGGCCAATCGAGGGGATGTGGCGATCGCCCCCCTAAACGCTGCACCTGTTCCGACTCATCAGCCCGATCGCTTCCCTCTGCAAGATTTCAAGCCCTATCTGCAAGCTGGCATTCCCTACAGCACCCCCGACAGTATGAACTGGGAACCCGTTTTGCGTTGGACTGAGCAGCGAAACATGCCGCTCAGCCAGATGCAGCAGGCCCTGCGTACCTTGCTAGCAACCCTCAACTGTCTGACCCCGGAACTCAACGGCAGTGCGAATACGCCCGTGCTGAGCTGTGGAGCTGTCGGACTGTCGGACGAGCGTCTGCAAGAAGCGCTGCAAACCTTGGCGGGGGTTATTGTCAGCAACCCAGCCAATAGTAACGATACCTATCGCTTTAATGTCCGGGAAGCGGTGTTGGCGGCTCGTTTGGTGGATCATCCAGAGCAAATTTATTGGGTGGACGAGGCGATCGCCACCCTCTTATCCACCTTACCCAGTGCAACCGAGACACCCATCCAGTTCCCCGATCACCTATCACCACAACCTGACCTGTGCAACATGACCTGGCGCGGGGGTACCCTCGTTCTGAACGCTGGCGCCAGTTGCACAGAAATGGGGTTAGCCAACCTTCCCACCACCCTCCAAACGCTCTCCCATCAAGACATTGCTGTTCGCACCATTCCCTATGGTGGCAATGCCCTAGATCAAGATATTTTGTGCCAATTGGTCTATCCAGCCTGGGTGCGTCAGGCACATCGCCCCAGCACCGTCTCCCCCGCTGCATCGAGCGCGCACCTACGGTTGCCCGGAGCCGATAGCCCAACAACCCGAGAGGATTGGACAGATCCCTGGGCGGTGCTGGGGTGGGAACAACTCACCCTGCCCATCGTCGGCGATCCCGATCCCGCCAAACGCCATGCCCTCCAACACCAACTGCTCAGTTCTCCCGTAGGTCTAGGACTGCTCGAAGTCGCACAACATCTCAAACGGCTCCTGCAGCAGCAAGATCGGGTCGTCGTCAGTATTGGTGAGGTGCCGCTGGTGATGACCCGGCAGGATCTCGCCAGTCGCGTGCTGCTCCCTTACATTCAACGCCTGAACCGGGAGCTAAACGGATTGCTGACACAACGGGGATTATCGGCATTGGACGTTAATCAGATTCTCTGTGCGGGGGGAACGGCCTCGCTGGCAGCGATCGCCCGCTGGTTGCGCCAGAAATTTCCCAATGCGACCTTTATGCAAGATGGCTATCCCCTCAGCTATCCCTCCACCCACAATCAACTTGCAGCTTGCGGTCGCGTTGCTGTTGGGCTGGCAACGGTGCCCTTACATCCCTATGTGCTGAATAGCGCCCGCCATCAGTACAGCGACTATTTCTTACTGATGGAATTGCTGCGCACCTTCCCCGAAGCACCCATCACCGTCTCTAGTCTGCTGCAAATGCTAGACCGGCGGGGTATCAATACCCAGAGCTGCCAAGCGCAACTGCTGGCCTTGCTCCAGGGCTATCTACCATCGGGGTTGGTGCCCATCGATCAGCATGCCTACCTGCTGACCCAAGCATCGCAGCACAATCCAGACTACCAGGCGCTCTTAGCCGCCCCCCTCTTTATCCAGGAGGATGCCGAAACCTACCGCCCCAATCCTCAACAGTGGCCGCTGTTCCGCCGCTACCTAGATACCTTGCTGGCAACCAGCTATCAGAAACTTACAGCCCCTCTGGGCGTTGGGCTGCAGAGCGGTTCAGAATTAGGGCTTTGACGGCAGATCCCAACAACACCAACAGGATGATGATGGCGGTGCCAATGCCCAGGGGACTGGGAACCCAAAACATCACTTCAAGGTGATTGATATCAGCCGTGGTAAAACGCCATTCCAGGTGCCGTCCCTGGGTTGCGCCCCTGGGTAAGACGCTGCCCGATTGCACCACCGCGCCCCAGGGTGTATCCAGGCTAAAGTTCAGCTCGAGCAACGTACTCGGTTTCACCAGCACATTGCCACCGGGCGATCGCACCCGGAGCGATCGCAAATCCAGGTCATAGCTCAGACGATTGCGCTGCACCAGCACAAGGTTCTGCTCTTGCACCATCAGGTGGGATGCGATTTCAGGCAACGGTAAGGTGTCCTCACTGGCCTCTGCAGGCGGCTCGGCTAGCACCGCAAAAAATGCATTGAAGCGCTCATTCAACTCTGCTCCATTGTGAAACGGAATCCGCACGGTCAGCTCTTCCGCCGAGCGTCGTCGAGCATACCCACCCACCGCTTTTGCCTGTTTCTCGAGGGTTTGCAGCCAAGTCCGGGCGATCGCCGCATTAAAACTCGTCACCGACTCCCCGACCCGAATCTGCTGCACAATCTCCCCACGGGTCTGGCTGAAATAATGAATCCCCAAATCGTAACGCACACACCCCGACAATCCAAGGCAGGCAAAACAGATCAGGGCAATCGAAATCCAGCGCTTGAACAACATGATGAGCAATATGATTGATTGGAAATTATGAGGTTGTCGATACGTCCGTCCAACGGTGCCATTTTACGATCGCATGACGTTTCTCTAATCTGTCCATCATCCCGCTGGTTGCCCCAACTCCCTATGCTCGTCAGTCTCGCGCAAGCGGGCATCCAAAAAGGCTGAACATCTAGATAAACGAATACGGTCATAGAGTCACACCATTAGGCTAGACGATGCCCCAAACGACAAAAAGAGGGAAGCAATCGCCTCCCCCTTTACGGAGTTGTTCACGTCACTGATTAAATTCGACGTTCTAGTAAGCGTCTTGCAGCTCGAAGAAGTCGGGCGAAATATAATCCTTGCGGAGTGGGTAGCCGACCCAGTCTTCGGGCATGAGAATCCGCTTTAGATTAGGATGACCATCGTAGGTAATGCCATACATGTCATAGCTCTCCCGCTCCTGCCAGTCCGCAGTCTTCCAAATCCAGTAAACCGATGGAACGTGAGGATCATTGCGGGGAACAAACACCTTCAGACGAACTTCCTCGGGCTTTTCCCCACTATCTTCCAGCTTAACCAGGTGATAGACGCTGACCAGATCGCCGCCTGGACCCGTGTCATAGGCACATTGGAGCTGGAGATAGTTGAACCCATAGGCATAGAGCGCCGTTGCGAAGGGAATCAGCACTTCCCGATCCACTTTGATGATCTCAACACCCAGGTGATCGGGTTCCATGAGTTCATGTTCGAACCCATTCTCAGTCAGCCATTTGGAGGTTTTGCCCGCTTCGACAATCGTGCTGGTTTCCGCTTGGGGATTATTTTCTTCAGCCACGCTCGACCTCCTTCTCTGCTTTCTCTAATGCTGGGGATACCGGAACGCCCATCGCTTCCAGCAATTCCTTCGGAGGCGCCTTTCGGCTATCCATCTCCAGGTACTTCCCAGTCAAGATGGGGTCAACCTCGCGCATCTTGTGGGAAATGGTGTGGTAGCGGTGAGTGGGTGCGATCTCCCCCCGCTCTTCGGAAGCTTCACTCGCAATCTTCTTCCGCAGCTTGATGATCGCATCCATAATGGCTTCCGGACGGGGCGGGCAACCAGGAATGTAAACATCTACAGGAATCAGCTTATCGACCCCACGCACAGCGGTTGGCGAATCCATGCTAAACATACCGCCCGTGATAGTGCAAGCACCCATAGCGATCACGTACTTTGGATCCGGCATTTGTTCATACAAGCGCACCAAAGCCGGAGCCATCTTCATAGTGATGGTGCCAGCGGTGATGATCAGATCCGCTTGACGTGGGCTAGAGCGAGGCAGCAAACCGAAGCGGTCGAAGTCAAATCGGGAGCCAATCAGTGCGGCAAATTCAATGAAGCAGCAGGCTGTTCCATACAGCATCGGCCAAAGGCTAGAGAGCTTTGCCCAGTTGTAGAGGTCATCAACCGTTGTAAGGACAACATTTTCAGACAGATCCTTGGTCACTTCAGGACGACCTGCCGGACTCAAAATCTTACCTGCGGGATTATATTCAATTACGCTATCGGGGTTCATGACCATTCCAAGGCTCCTTTCCGCCATGCATACACCAGTCCAACGACCAAGATCGCGACAAAGACTAAAGCTTCGACAAATGCGAGTAGCCCGAGCTGATTGAAGGCAACGGCCCAAGGGTATAGGAACACCGTTTCTACATCGAAGATGACGAACACTAGGGCGAACATGTAATACCGGATATTGAACTGAATCCAGGCTCCCCCAATTGGCTCCATCCCAGACTCGTAGGTTGTAATCCGTTCAACCCCTTGGCGCCTGGGTCGTAGAACAATTGATGTGCCAAAGGCGATCAAAGGCACCAGAGTACACACCAACAAAAATCCCAAAAAATATTCGTAGCCGCTCAGAACAAACACGCTGATACCTGCCTGCGCTCAATCGAATTACTAATAATGTAACCCTTTTTGTCAATTTGTTTCGGCAGGGTGCGGGGTTCTGACTTCAGCTTTTCTTTAGGAAGAGGTAGATAATTGCTAATACCCAGATACAGATTTTGGTTCTAAATGGATATTTCTCTATTCTTGTAAGTTGCGGGTCTGACAACTTGTCCCGAGTCTGGCAGGGTAGGGCAGAATGAAAAGTCAGCAGGATTGAACCATAGATGGGGCAAATGAACAGACGTCATGACACCTCTAGATGTCGTTATCGTGGCGGTGTACTTGTTTACATTGATCTATGTCGGGTATCGAGCTGTCGGTAACCTGGAAGATCGCGCAGCCCTTGTTTTAGACAAAAAAGGCCTGAATGCCCAAATCGAAGAGCAGGGATTAGAAGAGGCGATCGCCGTCAAAATTCCCCTCAAGGCGGTATACGGCTTTGAACCCGTCGCCAGTCTGGCGCTCACCGTCGCCAACTTATCCGACAGCCCCATTTATGTGGATTGGGATCGCAGTGCATTGACAGATTTTAAAGGGCGATCGCGCCGCGTCGTCCGCGTCACCCCTAGTATGAATCTGGATTTATCTCGTCCCCAGGTCTTCAGCGTCATTTCCCCTGGAACAGCACTGAACGAAACTATTGTGGCGGAAGACATGCTGAAGGTCGGTGAGGATAGTCGATTACAGGTCGTGAAACCCATGGTGGATCTGGGTCCCGTCAGTAGCCTACCGGAAGATAAAACATTAGAATTTGCCCTCCGTCTTGTCCTGCAACGGGTTGCGCCCAACACCTCGGGATACTACGAAGAGAACTGGCTCACCCACCCCCTCACATTCCGGTTTGAGGCCCGACGTATTCCCTGGGACAGCCTGTATCCCTGGAAGCAAAAACGATGATGGACTTTTAGATACTCGATTGTGAATTGCGCAACCTAATTGCGACGTGATTGGATTACATCGTTCATTTTACGGTTAGCGACAATCCGCTTTGTTACTTTGTAATCCCTATTCCACAAGGCTTTCAAATGCTCTGTCAAGCCCAGCGAGACGATAGACTGGAGGGAGAGAAGAGGGAGCGTGGGTGGCTGCAGATTCCTGATGGAATTTGAGGAAAGTCCGGGCTCCCGAAAGACCAAACTTGCTGGGTAACGCCCAGTGCGGGTGACCGTGAGGATAGTGCCACAGAAACATACCGCCGATGGGGTCATTGGCTCACAGGTAAGGGTGCAAGGGTGCGGTAAGAGCGCACCAGCAACGTCGAGAGGCGTTGGCTCGGTAAACCCCGGTTGGGAGCAAGGTCGAAGGAGCAACGGTTGGTCTTTTCCCGGCTCCGAGGTGCGGAGCAATCCGTCCCTGCCAATCCGCTTGAGGTGTCTGGTAACAGGCATCCCAGATAGATAGCTACCCCTGAATGCTGCGGCACTCAGGAACAGAACCCGGCTTACGGCTCCCTCTTCTCTTTCAATTTTGGATGCATGGACTGCACCTACCCAGCCATCCCAATCCAAAATCCAAAATCCAAAATCCCATCAATTTTTGATGCCCGTCGCAGCAATCCCCCGAATAAACTGGCGTTGACCAAAGAGAAACAAGACGACGACAGGGATGGTGGCGATGATGACCGCCGCCATGAGCAGTGACCAGTCGTTGGTAAATTGCTCCTGAAACTCAGCCAAGGCTAGCTGCACAGTGCGCAGTTCGGGGCGGGTCGTGAAAACCAGCGGCTTGAACAGGTCATTCCATTCGCCAATGAAGGTGAAGAGAAAAAGGGTGACCAGAGCTGGACGCGACAGGGGCAACATTACACGCCACAGAATTTGCCAGCGATTTGCACCATCCAGGGCAGCGGCTTCCTCCAGCTCAACAGGAATGGTCTGGAAAAATTGCCGCATCAGGAAAATACCAAAGCCATTGACAGCCGTTGGCAGGATCAATGCTCCGTAAGTGTTGATTAGGTGTCCCCATTTCAAAACGAGAAAAATGGGAATGACGAGGAGTTGAAAGGGAATCACCAGAGTGGCGAGAACGATCAGCAGAATCGTCTGCCGTCCGGGGAACTGCAGTCTTGCCAAGGCATACCCTGCCAGTGCTGAGGTGAAGATCTGAATTGCAGTGACGGCGATCGCCACCAAAGTAGAATTCGCAAACGCCAACAAAAAGTTGCCCCGCTCCCAGGCAAGGCGATAGTTTTCCAAGGTCCAAGTTGCAGAGGTGTCGGCGATCGCCGCTGGAGTCAAGGATGTCACCAGCACCACCAACAATGGCGACAGCGCCAAAGCCGCACCCAGCAGCAGCAACACTGGGTTGAGCCAGACCAACCAGCGCACCCAAGCCAAGTCTGGAGCAGGCGATCGCCCACTTGATGAGGAAGAACCAGGTATCATGGATTTCTCAAAAACGGAGCTAGAAGTCAGATAGTGGGCGGGATGGAGTGGCGATCGCCAGCAAACGATAGAAATTTCTAAAGTGAGATTATTGCATTAATTTTAAGACAGCGCTTGGTTGCATCATGAACACCCAGTTCAGGTCTAGGAGCAAGCTTAAAAGCTTACTGGCTAGACTAAAACAGGTTTTTCAAGAAAAAGCTATAGAATAAGGTCTATCAAAGAACCAGAGTATTATGTGGGCATTCCCGTGCGGAATATTTGACAATCACAGCCCTTGAGACATTAGAGTATAGACTGATGATTGTTCGACTTGTTCGATCGACTGGCTCGACCTGATCCGACCATAAGTTGTTCAACAATGTTCTGTCTATGCATTTCCCTTGTTGTGTGATTGATGTTTACGCCAGCGAGGGAAGGCGCGAAAGAATCGTTAGGAGATTGAAGAGTTATGCCGCAGCTTGAGCTTAGCCCTGAATTGGACTACAAGAGCGACGTTTATAAGGACGCTTACAGTCGTATCAATGCGATCGTCATCGAAGGCGAAGAAGAAGCAAACGCCAACTACAAGCGTCTGACCGAGCTAATTCCCGACAACGCGGAAGAGCTTGTTAAGCTGGCGAAAATGGAAAATCGCCATAAGAAAGGATTCCAGGCTTGTGGCCGGAACCTTGAAGTAACGCCCGATATGGCATTCGCCAAAGAGTTTTTCTCAGATCTGCACCGCAATTTTCAAGAAGCCGCAGAGAAAGGCAATCTCGTAACCTGCCTACTGATTCAATCCTTGATTATCGAGTGTTTCGCTATTTCGGCCTACAACATTTACATTCCTGTAGCCGATGACTTCGCTCGCAAGATCACCGAAGGTGTTGTAAAAGACGAGTACATGCACCTGAACTTCGGCGAAGAGTGGCTCAAGGCAAACTTCGAAGCGTCGAAGGACGAGCTGGAAGAAGCCAATCGCCAGAACCTTCCCCTCGTATGGCGCATGCTTAACGAAGTTGAGAAGGATGCCAAAATCCTGGGTATGGAAAAGGATGCTCTGGTCGAAGACTTCATGATCAGCTACGGTGAAGCGCTGAGCAACATTGGCTTCACGACCCGCGACATCATGCGGATGTCAGCTTATGGTCTGACCGCGGCATAAGCTCATCTGTTGCATCAATCATCAAATTTAGAGGGGACAGGTTGCTCACCTGTCCCCTTTTGCGTTGTTCAAGAGAACGCCAACTCATTCCGCGAGATGCTCTCTTGAAAAGATTATGGCCGCTGGCTTCGGCTTCGCTCAACCAGCTACGTGCCCTGAGCGGAGTCGAAGGGCAGGGTCTTAAGGGCAAATTCACTGTTCTGGAATCCTTTTTATTTTTTCGCCGTTGCCATCGCCCCGACAATCGCCTGGTGCATTTCGGCTGTTGCCGCCATGACAAGCCCTGGACGCTCGTAGTTAGAGCACTCATGCAGTGGGGGCAGTGCCGCGCCACTGTGGGTCGTGACAATATGCCCCGCTTCCTGCGCCAGAAAGCCCAGCGCGGCGCCGTCGATGAATTTCCCGCCTCGGATGACCGCAGCGCTTACTTCCCCATTCAACATGCCGTTGACATTGGGAATTTGTACTTCATGGGAGTAGGAGGTTGCGATGTCGATGATGTCGTACTGCTGACTGAGGGGCGATCGCAGAAATTCCATTCCATTCCCCAGCAAGATCTTAGGCTTGGGTGCGCCTAGCTTCAAGGGTTCAGTATCGTTGAGTCCGCCATCCAGCGATCCGACGTAGACACCTTTGCCACTGAGGGCATAGTAAAAGCTATTTTGGGATGGGGTTAGGGCAATGACCGCTTCAAACTCATCCCAATTCAAAATGCCTAGGATGATCTGATAGTTGTTGTGCCCATCCAGGTAAAATCGGGTGCCATCAATGGGGTCGAGGGTGACGAGGTAATCATCCTTGCCACCCAGGTCGATCGCCCGGAAATACTTGGTGTTGTAGGTTTGCTCATACTCTTCCCCATAAAACCGGATGTCGGGAAAGGAACCGAGGAGCGCCACTTCGACCATGGTTTGGATGGAGAGATCCGCGTCGCTGAGAGCGGCTCCAAACATATTGTCGTAACCATCTTTAGCGGGACGGGACGCGATGTGGGGCTGAATTTGGCGCGCATAGAACGCCGCCAGTTTTAGCGTAGGGAAGAGCGCATCCAGAATTTGCCAGGGCGTCGGTTTGTTCGTCATGGGTTAGGGATGGGGGTCAGGGTCGAGGCGGCATCGCCCAGTCTCTTCGCAGGCCAGACGTTCCTGCCGCTGGGCCACCACGGTAGCGAGGTCGGGGCGTCCGGTAAGCTGCAAGCGCCAGCGAGCCCAAAGGCCATACACCCAATCAACGAGCGATCGCACGATGGGCCACCGTGTCGGCGCATAAAGCCAGCCCATGCCCAGAATCGCATAGACTTGCCGAAAAACTTCAACATTTTGAATCACCAGCCCATCGGGATAGACTGCATGAATACGCCCCATCGCCGCTTCAAAATCGACCCCACCATTATCAACAGGATCGTAGTCGTCGCGGGCAATATCCACAAACGCAACCAGCCCTCGACCCGCATCTTTCTTCTGCAAAAAGCTGACCTCATGCAGACAGAGCGGGCATTGGCCATCGTAGAGCAGCTTGATCTTCCACTGGGATGCGTCGGCTCGGGAAGACTGGGGTGAAGCAGTGGGGGATACAGACATGACGAAAACTTATCTCAGCATTAAAATAGCTCTTTACAATTCTTATTCTAGATCCTGTCAAACGTTGAAACCACCTCCCTCCTCCCTTTGTGCCTTTGTGTTTCCTATAATCACCACGGAGACACAACGACACCAAGATGCGCACTGAGGACGATCTCTACAACGAGCTACAGCGGCTGGATGGCAAAAGCTACAAGGCTTATAAAGATATCCAGGGGCGCTACCAGTTTGCGGATTTCACCTTGCTGATTGACCATGTGCAGGGCGATCCCTTTGCAGCGCCGAGTCGCTTGCGGGTGCAGCTATCGCAGGCAGTGGCAGGATTTCCCAAGGCGCTCTACACAACGCCGAGTCGGGCGATCGCCCTGCGCGACTACCTGCACCGCGTGTTTGCCAAGCAGGCACGGCTGATGCAGACGAAGCGGGGCAGCGGCAAAAGCGGCTTGATTGGCATTGCCCCCATCGGCCAGCAAATTATCGAGCGTTCTTCAGTCTGGGTGTCGGCTGAGCAGGTGGAGGTGCGGTTCGTTGTTGGATTGCCCGCCCAGGGGCGGCGGATTTTGGGGCGACAGGCGGCGGCGTTGCTGTGCGAAGATCTGCCGGATATTGTGGATGCGGCGTTGCGGTTTGAGGCGCTGCAACCCAAGGCCGTGCAGCGCCAGGTGGAGGTGGCCGAAGATGCGGACTGGTTGCGGCAGCAGTTGAGCGCGCGGGGGTTGGTGAGCTTTGTCCCCAATGGAGCGATACTGCCCCGGCAAAGCGGCGTGAATGATGCGCCCCTGAAGGACGCCGCGCAACCGTTCCAATCGCCCCCGGAACTGGAGGTGAGTTTCGATCGCCCCAACCAGGGCAAGATCTCAGGCATGGGCATTCCGGTCGGAATTACGCTGATTGTCGGCGGTGGCTACCATGGCAAATCGACGCTGCTGCGGGCGATCGCCCTCGGCATCTACAATCACATCCCTGGCGATGGACGAGAACAAGTTGTCACGCTGCCCGATGCGGTCAAAATTCGGGCGGAAGATGGACGAAGCGTGGCTGGCGTCGATATTTCACCCTTTATCAACCACTTGCCCCAAGGCCGCTCCACCACCAATTTCTCCACAGAAAACGCCAGCGGCAGTACCTCCCAGGCGGCCAGCATTGTGGAAGCCCTGGAAGCCGGAGCCTCGGCCTTACTGGTGGATGAGGATACCTCCGCCACGAACTTCATGATTCGCGATCGCCGGATGCAAGCCCTGATCGCCAAAGATCGCGAACCCATCACCCCCTTCATCGACAAGATTCGCCAGCTCTATGCGGACTACGGCGTGCCCACCGTGCTGGTGATGGGCGGCAGCGGCGATTATTTCGATGTGGCGGATACCGTGATCGCGATGACGGATTATCAGCCCACAGCGGTAACAGAGCAAGCCAAGGCGATCGCCGCCGAGTATGCCACCCACCGCGAGGCCGAAGGAGGCGAATCCTTCGGCACCCTGGCACAGCGGTTCCCTTTGCCTACGAAGGACTCATTGCAGGAGCGCGATCGCCGCCCACCCAAACTCAAAGTGCGGGAGGTCGATGAGCTAGTCCTAGGACGAGAATCCATCGACCTGAGTGCATTGGAGCAGTTGGTGGAAGTCGGCCAAGTTCGGGCAATAGGCGCAGCCATCACCACCCTTCAGCCCCAATTCGACGGAAACCATACGCTGAGCGATCGCCTCACCGCGCTACAGGAAAAGCTGGACGCGAATGATCTCGATCTCCTCACCGATTATCCCCAAGGAGACTTGGCGATGTTTCGGCGCGTTGATTTAGCTGCGGCAGTGAATCGAATGCGATCGCTCCAGGTTAAGGTGAAGGGCGATCGGGGCTAGTGCGGGGGTGAGAAGCAAAGATCTTCGACTTCTTAGAGAAGTCGAAGATCTGGCCTCCTGCTCCTTTGCACCTCATTCCCATAACCAAATTTTTTGTGCAAAACGAGATTTCGCCACACTGAGGTTATCTTGAGTAGGAAGCACGAACAGTTGCACCCACCTTCCGCCAACAAGCTTCATTCCCTGTCCCTAGAACGCTATGCCAGGAAAACGCCTCAGTGTCGATGAAGTGATGCGCCGCTACGCTGCCGGAGACTGCGACTTTCGCGGAGCCAATCTGCGGGGCTACAACTTTGCGGGGAGAGATCTGTCGGGCGCGGACTTAACCGGAGCAGATTTGCGGAGCACCAACTTTGCCAATGCAACCCTCAGGAAAACGATTTTGAGCTATACCCGCTGTGGCATGCAACGGCGGTGGATAATTGTGCAACTGCTGGTTCTAGTAGTGTTAGCGGCCTTAAGTGGCTTTCTAACCGGCTACTCAGGTGGGTTAATTGGATATTTCATTACTTCAGGCATTCGACAAGGGTGGATAAATAACTTGATCGGTGGCGTTGCTGGAGCGATCGCCCTCCTCATCACTTACACTTCAATCCTTCGTGAAGGTTATACAACCAGGACACTCTGGAGCGTCGCTTTCGCGGGCGCTAGCACTTTTGCTTTCGCGGGCGCTTTCGCGGGCGCTAGCGCTTTCGCTTTCGCGGGCGCTGTCGCTATCGCGGGCGTTGTCGCGGGCGCGGGCGCTTTCGTTAGCGCGGGCGCGGGCGTTGACGCGGATGCTAGCGTTTTCGCTAGTATTAGCACTGTCGCTATCGCGGGCATTGTCGTGGGCACTAACACTATCGCTATCGCGGGCGCGGGCGCGGGCGCGGGCGCGGGCACTGTTGTTGGCGCTAGTACAGTCGCAGTCGCAAACATTTTTAATTTTCTGTATGCTATTCGACAGGTTCGGAAGGAAGATGCAAAATTTGCCGTGGTTCGAGTTCTGGGAATTGCGCTCAATACTATGGGTGGCACTCGGTTCAGCGGCGCAGATTTGAGCGATGCCCGGTTTGGTCATGCTATCCTCCAAAGCACAAATTTTGCTGATTCTCTCCAAAGCTCCACAACCCTACATCGGGTGCGCTGGCATAAAGCCACCCAGCTAGATCGTGCACGCCTAGGCTCCAGCATCCTGCAAGATCCTCGGGTTCGTCATTTGCTTACAACCCTAGACGGTGTGGAGCAAGATTTCTCAGGGTGCAACCTACGGGGTGCCAACCTGGCAGAGGCAAGGTTGGAGCGGGCCATGTTTCGGAGCGCGATTCTCAGCGATGCCACTCTGGCAGAGGCTACGCTGCAAGGAGCCATCCTCACCGAAACCCAGTGCGTCGGCACCGATTTCACCGCCGCCCATTTCACCGGAGCCTGCCTCGAAGCCTGGAATATCGATGCTACTACCCAGTTCGAGCGCATCGACTGCAACTATGTGTTCCTCCGCGAAGAACCCGATGATTACGGCGACCGAGAACGCCGTCCTCACGATCCCAATAAGTGCTTTCAACCGGGCGACTTCGAGAAGTTTTTCAAGGAAATGCTCGATCAGGTACAAATCTTGATCCGCAATGGGGTCAATCCCGATGCATTTGCTGCGGCTTTCCAAAAAATCATGGCGGAGCATCCCAGCGTGACTCGCGACTCGGTACAGGCCATTGAGAAACAGGGAGACGATGTGCTACTGACCCTCAAGGTTCCGGAAGGTACAGACAAAGCTGGCGTGGAGCGCACCTGGGATGAGGTCTACGAAGCCCGTCTCGAAGCCGCACAAACCGCCGCTATGCTGGAGGCAGAAACCCGCCGTGCCGAAGACCTGAAGCAGCTTCAACTCACTACCCTAAGCAGCCTTGGCAATTTCTTGTCCCATCTCACCTTCAACAACACCATCATGAGCGACTCACCCATTTCTGCTGGAGACGGCAGCGTCGTCAATACAGGCGATTTATCTTCCACGGGGGTTTTCAACCTGGGCGAAATTAGCGGTCAGGTCAGCAACCAGATCAACGAGCTCTCCGACACACCTGTCGCTCCCGATCAGCCCAGCCTCAAGGACTTGCTGGCACAGCTACAAGCCGCCATCGAAGCGGAGAGCGAACTCGAACCGGAGGACAAAGCCGAAGCATTGGCAGAATTAGCCGAGCTAGCCAAAGCGGGACAGGCTCCTCAGGAAGGAGCGATGCAAAAACTGGCAAAGCGCTCGATGAATGTTCTGAAGGGAATAGCCTCTGGGCTGTCGGGTACCGCCGCACTGGTCAAAGCCATGCAAACGATCGCCCCTCTAATTCAGCAGGTGTTTGGCTTTTAACGTTTGCCGCTGCTCAATTTGGGACGATGCCTGGCGACTCAAGTCGCGGCTATAAGAACAAAGTCCGCCGTCGTGGACTAAGAAAACTCGTGGTTTGAGAACCCGCGTAGGCGGGTTTCGTTTCGCTAGTCGCGGTTTCAACCGCCAGATTTTCTTATCCCGAACTCACGTTACCTAACCCTTCAAGGGAATCTTGAACACCCAATCGCTGTGGTCGGGGTCGCGGTTTTCGGTGATGGCCGAGAGCTTCTCGCGTATCTTCTCGGAGATGGGGCGGTCTTTCGAGAAGGTGTAGTTTTCGACGCGGCTGATGGGGGTGAGGCGCGCGGCGGTGCCACTGAGGAACAGCTCATCGGCGATAAATAGCTCAGATTTGTCGATCGCCCGTTCCTCCGTCGGAATCCCAAACTCACGCGCCAGGGTGAGGATACTATCGCGGGTGATCCCTTCCAAAATGTCCTGGTTCATCGACGGGGTATATAGCGTGCCATTGCGAACCATGAAAATGTTCATCCCAGAGGCTTCGCACACTTTCCCTTGCGCATTGAGCAAAATCGCTTCATCAAACCCCGCATCCACTGCTTCCGTTTTCGCCAGGGATGAGGTGATGTAGGCTCCGCTAATTTTGCCCCGCAGTGGGAGGCTGCGATCCTCTTGCCGATGCCAGGAGCTAATGCGGCAACTGACACCATCCGGCGAGAGATAATCGCCCAGCTCCAGCCCGTACACAAAGAAATCCTTCTTGACGTTGTGGAGTCGTGGCGCAATGCCCAGGTCTGAGGTGTAGACAAAAGGGCGAATGTAGAAAGGCTTGGTGGGTTGGTTTTTCTGGACGAAATCGACGATGATCTGCTGAATTTTGTCGGCGGGCAAGTCAAAGTGCATGAAGCGAGCGCTGTGACTCAGCCGCTGGCAATGGCGATCGAGCCGGAAGAGAAGAACTTGCTCCGGATTAGCGGGGTCGGGCAAGCCCCGCAAGCCACCAAAGGCTCCAGTCCCATAGTGCAACGCATGGGTCGCGATGGAGATATTGGCCTCGGCAAAGGGAACAAACCGGTTTTCAAAATAGGCGATCGGCAGAAAGTTTTGCATGGTCGATGAACGTCAACTATTCAAAAGGAAATACGGGGTGTGGGTGCAGTCTATCGAAAGACGATTTGAAAGTCGATTCGCTGTAAAGCGCTTGAAATGTTTGGAAAGGTTTCAAGACATTAACATTTCTCGTTTCATATCCGCACCCAACCGTTGGGCTACTCGCTCTCGGGGTTGCAAAATCATCCCTTCAATCAGCAATGCGCGCGCGCTATGTACAGGATCTCAGTACAGGAAAACAAATGAAGCCCCTACTGCAACTCCTGATTTTATGTGGCGCGGGCACCGCCCGCGCCACATAAAATCAGGGATTCCTTGGGCTTTATCCTGTACTGAGGTACAGGACAACAAATGAACCTGGCGAGAAACCTTGATTTTTGCCCACTATTCAGAATCGCTTTAAAGCTTTTTTAACCCATTTTTTCCGGGTTCGTAGAGATAGCGCATGATTCTAAAAGCGTGCGTTCCAATCAAGCCCATCGCTCCGCAGCGATGAGGATCTGGAATGTTCAGCGCGATCAAAGGAGCCGCTAAGCTTGGGGCGATCGCACACTGGCTGCAATTTTTAGGCATACTGTCAGCCAACGCGAACCCGTCGGGAGTCACGATTGTGTAGAACGATTGCGCCACACCAGTCTCGTCTCGAACAGCCCCGTTATCTCAAGGATGTTTCCGGGTACGTTAATGCGGGGGCGATCGCAATGGGAGAGCAGCGTGATCGGTCAGTGGTGTCCTCGATGGCTGCTTGTGTCCCTGGCGCTACGGCAGCGGGACAAGGTCAAAGAAAACGTTAGAAGCCAGATCAGGCCTATTGTCTAGGTCATAGGAACACCTTGATTGTGCGTTGTAGCCAGTGCATCAGATGTTCTTGCAAGGCAGCATTCAAGAATACGCGATGCATAGAAGTAGAGACGGACATGGCTGAGGTAGGCACCAGCAAACTGCGCCTGATGGTGGTGGATGACGAAGCAGATAACCTGGATTTGCTGTATCGCACCTTTCGCCGAGGGTATGAGGTTTTTCGGGCCGAGAGTGCGATCGCAGCCCTCAAAATCCTCGAAGATGAGGGCGAAATGGGGGTCATCATCTCCGATCAGCGCATGCCAAAAATGAACGGAACCGAATTTCTGAGCCGGGTGGCAGAGCGGTTTCCCGATACCATCCGCATCCTATTGACGGGCTACACCGATGTCGGTGACTTGGTCGATGCCATCAATAGCGGCAAGGTCTTCAAATATGTCACAAAGCCCTGGCAACCCGAAGCATTGCGCCAGGTCATTCAGCAGGCCTCCGAAACCTATCGGCTGGTTAAAAATCGCACCGAAACCCTGAACCAGTCTCTCCGACGTGAGTCCATCTTCAACGGGGTGATGATGGCGATTCGCGAGTCGCTAGACTACAGCAGCATGTTGCAAACCATCGTTGCAACGGTTGGTCATGCGTTTGAGGCCGATGCCTGTCTGCTCCATCCCATCGCGCAAACGAACCTAGCCGAGTCCTTAGAGGCTCAGGCAGAAACCACGGTATACCAGGTCAAACCTAGCCAGTATGCGTTCTTTGCACCGGACGCAAAATCGGTTGCCGAAACTATCGATCGCAGCGGAGCAGGGCTAGCCGTCGATAGTCCTCAGCCCACCCAGCAGGTTGCCGATGCAACGGTTCCCTACACCCGCTTGGTGCTGCCGCTGACGGCTCAGAAAAAAACGCTAGCGTTGTTGGTGCTCTATCGACAGGCGGGGCGATCGCCTTGGTCTGATGGCGACCAAGACCTGCTCGAAGCCGTGGCAGGACAAGCCGCCCTAGCGATGTCCCAGGCTCAGCTATATCGCCGTATCCAACAGCAAACGGAGCAGATGCAGGCTGAATTGGCCGTCGCCCGCCAAATTCAAAGCAAATTGTTGCGGCAGGAATTGCCCCATCTCGACCATGCTCGCGTTCAAGCATGCTGCCGTCCAGCACGGGCAGTGGGGGGCGATTTCTTTGAGGTCTATGCCCACCCACGGGGTGAGGTATGGATTGGGGTGGGGGATGTATCCGGAAAAGGGGTTCCGGCTGCCCTCTTTATGGCAAGTGCTATTTCTGTTTTAAGACGAGAACTTTCCCAAGACAGCCCGCCAGATCCAAATCAGGTGATGCAAAATCTGAACAGCAGTTTGATGGAAGATCTGGTCAGCAGCAACTGCTTCATCACGCTAGCGTTGGCTCGCTACACTCCGCAAACGCGAGAGCTGGTCTATGCCAATGCAGGCCATGTCTACCCCTTCGTTTGGAATGCCCAAACTCAGGCGAAGGAGGGGGCGATCGCCGCACCCACCTACCTAGAAACTCGGGGTGTACCGCTGGGAATTTTGCCGCTTTGGAAACCCGCCAATCAGCTATCCCCATCCGATAATCGTCTCGTGCTCGATCCTGGCTCTGTCATCATGCTGACAAGTGATGGCGTGACAGAAGCCACCCTCAATGCACCTCCGGCCTTCCAAGGAGAGATGTTACAAACCAGCGGCTTGTGGAAATTGCTTTGTGTCCAACAGCGCGAGCATCCTCTCGATCTATCCCAAACCTTGAACTATATACAGTCCCATAGCTCGACCCAAGAAGATGACCAAACCATTCTCTCCCTGGAGGTTCTCTGACCATGAGAACAGAACTACAAATTCCTAGTGATCTGCAATTTCTAGCTGTTGTCGAAAACTGGTTGCTTGGTGCCTTGGGCGTAGAGTTTGGGGACATGGACGATTGGCAACAGCAATCAGGCCGCCTGCGCCTAGCTCTGGTCGAAGCCTATTCCAATGTGGTACGCCATGCCCATCGGGATAAACCCCAGGTTCCGGTGGTCATGCGGTTGGAATGGAGTGATCAAAAGATTCGCCTGGAAGTGTGGGATCGGGGGAATGGCTACGACTTAGACACCTACACTGCCCCCTCACCGGAAGATTTTCAGGATGGTGGCTACGGCTGGTTAATTCTCAATCGTTTGATGGACAAGGTGGAATATCGTCTGCAAATTGGCGGGCAAAATTGCCTGGTATTGGAAACGACCCTAACCGCATCCGATGCAAATGGCTCATCGGCCACTCCCCTTCCTACATCCCCATCCATCGAGATCTCAGGCCCATCCACCGAACCATCTACCAAAAAGATGATGTAGTTCTGGTCAGCACCCTATTCAGCCGATAGATAGCGCTATGCGCATTGGTTAAGTACGGTTGTGTGTGGGCGCGTCGCGCCCACACACAACCAACTCTGTACTTGGTGCGGTTGCACACTGCTATATAGCCTTACGCATTGAGGTTAGGACACGCTGTCGAACAGTCATTCCCGCGAAGGCGAGAATCCAGAAAGCCGAATACAGTGACCGATCAGCGTTTTGTGGATGCCCATTTTCATGGGTATGACAGAACCCTAAAGCCCTAGCTTACCTGACTCAAGCTAAACAGGCCGAAGTCGTAGAGCCACACACAGCCCTCTCACCTAAACATTAGGTCGTTGCTCGAAAGGCAGGAAACATGGAGCTTTCAAGCAACGACTTATACCAATTCTACGAAAATCAAAACCAGATTATTTTTTGAAAGCCGCGCAGTGCGCGGCTTTCAAAAAATAATCTGTAGTGGGTTCTTAGCGAATTGGTATTACAGGAGATATCTAACGAACCCATTCTAAAGTTGTGCGACTTCTTCCGCGTGGGCGCTCCTCCAAACTTCTTCGTCCGGTTGAGTCTGTTCTCCTAATTGCTTAAGCTGGCGATGCAAGTCAGCGGTTAGTTGCTTCGCATTTTGTTTGAAAGAGCCCGTGAGGTAGCGATCGACGCTTAGGGGTGCACCAATGTTGACCTGTGCCTTTGACCCCCAAACGGGCAATGCGCGGCTATAGCAAAGGTAAATCGGCACAATCTTGACCCCCAAATTTGGGTGGGCTTGCTCCGCCTGGATTGCAAGCCGCGCCAAACCGGACTTGAGGGGATGAACCTGGGCATCTCGAAAAATGCCACCCTCTGGAAAAACCACCATCATCTCCCCTTGCCGCAACAGTGCCAAACTGTAGCGAAAGCTGGCAATACCAGGCCGCCTAGGGTTAATGGGGAAGCCGCCCAACCGCCGGATAAACCAGCCTTGCAGACCTTTGACCTCATCCGAAGTCACCATGAAACGGAGATAGCGTCCTGTGACCTGCGGTCCCGTAGCATGGGGGACAATCAACGCATCCCAGCGGGAGCGATGAACTGGAGCCAGAATCACGGGTCCCGATGTTGGAAGATTAGATTGCCCATGAATTTCGATCTTGCCAAAAAAGCTGGGAAGTAAAACATGACTCCCAAGGGGGTAGGCGATCGCCGACAACCAGGGAGCAATACGACTATCAATGGCTTGATCGGCGTGTGTGTTAGCGAGTGCGGTCTCAGACATGGACGATAGAGAATAAGAAGTTAGCACGGGTAGAGACGCTGGAGTTCATCTGCCTTCACAGCATAGTGTGTGGGTTTATCGGCTTCTCAAGCCGAGAGGACAGTTCTACCGCCGTCCCGATGAAGGTATCATTCCCCTCCATTCCCCAACTCTTCACGTTGGTCTAAACATTTGGTCTAACGTTCCCCGTAGAGCGATAACCGTTGGCAAACCGTCAGCTAACGACTAGCGCACCCGGCATTGACAGTTGTGCATCCTGTCCATTCGTACGAAATTACTTACGACGATCTTCCTATACTCATCCACATTTTTCTTTTGGATCTGTAATGGTTAGTATTGGCAACGCTAAAGTTTGCCACGATTAAATTTTCCCTATCACCAGGGTGCGGCACCGCGCGACCATAGCAATTTAGTTAGACGAGCGTGATCGCCGTTGGGTAAACCACTCCTGGAGCTGCATCCGGCACTCCGCTTCTAAAATCCCCGGCAATACCGGGAGGCGATGGTTGGAACATTGGCTATCGGGTAGGTTGAACACTGTGCGAATGGTTCCAGCTTTCGGATCATCGGCACCGTACACCAGTAAGCCTAGCCGCGCCAGCAAAATCGCGCCCGTACACATGGGGCAAGGTTCTAGTGTGACGTAGAGCGTGCAGTCTTCTAAATGCCAGGATTGGCGCGATCGCCCAGCAGACCGCAATGCTAAAACCTCAGCATGGGCAGTCGGGTCATGATCCCGCTCCCGTCGATTTTCTCCCGTTGCAATCAGCGCGCCAGTGTTATCCACGATCACGGCACCCACCGGGACATCTCCCGCCTCTCCAGCTTGGTGAGCCAGGGCGATCGCCATCTCCATCCACTTTCTATGGGTGGCATACTCAGCTGCTGAGTCCAAATCCATCAGCAAGGCCTCTCACAGCCTTCCACGGCATAGGACATAGCCCCTAGCCCATCTCTGTCGCAGACTGTTGCAACAGAGGGTCAAGCGCACCCTGTCGATCCAGCGCATAGAGATCGTCGCATCCCCCCAAATGTTGATCGTTGATAAAAATTTGGGGCACACTCCGCTTACCTCCAGCGCGCTCTGCCATCCGCACCCGTGCTGCGCCATCTCCATCAATTTTGTACTCTGTAAAGCCAACGCCCTTCCACCGCAGCAATAATTTGGCACGAATGCAGTAAGGGCAAGTTTGCCAGGTATAGATTTCTACAGTTGCTTTGTTCTGCTCAGGATCACGCTTGAGCCAGCGATTCAGCATATCTAACATGGGAGGTTGGATATCAGATGTCTCATGATTTTGAGTGTAGCGGAGGGAGCAGCACCCTGCATTACACATCGCTAACAAAGTGCAGTTCTGTGGCCTTAGAGAATGGTGCGACGCCGCTCACTGTCAGAAACGAGTAGCAATTCCCGAACTTTAGCTCTCCTGACCCTCTCCTCTACAATGAAATGACATTGCATTATATTTGGCCGTAGGGCAATCTTTGCATCCCTTTCACCTATGCGTGCGATCGCCGCCTCTCTCCTCTCATACCTTGCCTTCATGTTTTGCGATCTCTGTCCCTCCGGCACCATTCAATTCATACGCGTTTAGATATACACCAAACTCATGGGATTCTTTGACTCCGACATCGTACAACAGGAAGCCAAGCGGCTGTTTGAGGACTACCAGCACCTCATGCAGTTGGGGGGCAGCTACGGGAAGTTTGACCGTGAAGGCAAAAAGCTCTTTATTGAGCAAATGGAGTCGGTCATGGAACGCTACCAGGTTTTCATGAAACGGTTTGAGCTGTCGGAAGACTTTATGGCGCAGATGACGATGGAGCAATTAAAAACGCAACTGGGTCAGTTTGGGGTTACCCCGCAGCAAATGTTTCAGCAGATGCACACGACCCTGGAGCGCATGAAAGGGGAAATTGAGCAGAACAACAGCTAATGCAATGGCTCACTAGCGTTTCATGTACCTTCGGTATTCATTAAAGCCAATTACGCATTCGGGCGCTGCGAGTTGAACTTGAAGCGCCCGAATGCTTTGTTAGCATGTTTTTCGCTAAGGACGAACAAAATCTGAGGCTGGCTGGAAATTTTCTACGGGCACATCTTCCAATGCCTGTTGCATGAAGTCCCTCCAGATGGGAGCAACAAAGCCACCGCCTGTTGCACCGCGCCCAACGGGGGAATAGTCGTCGTTTCCAACCCACACCGCAACCGATAGCTGCGGCACATAGCCCACAAACCAAATATCTCGCTCGGAGGAGGTGGTTCCGGTTTTACCAGCGGCGGGGCGGTTAATGCGGGCTCCGGTTCCCGTACCACGGGAAATAACGCCCTGTAGTACGTCGTTGAGTGAAGCTGTCGCCCAAGGATCAAGCACCAGTTGTGGACGGGGAGAATTGTCGAGCAATACCTGTCCGGTACTGTCTGTGACCTGAACGATAAAGGTGGTGTCTGATTGCCAACCGCCACTGGCAAAGGTGGCGTAGGCCGCCGCCATCTCCAACGGAGTTAAATCCACAGAACCCAATGGGAGTGAGGTGACGGGCTCAATCGGACTGGTGATCCCCAGGATCCGGCTGATTTCGATGATCCGGTTGATGCCGACTTCTTGACCAAGCTTGACAGCGGGGACGTTGCGCGATCGCTCCAAGGCAGCGCGCACTGTCATTGGGCCGCCGAAGCTGCCGTCGTAGTTTTGCGGCGAATAGGATTCGTAGCCGTCGGGATAGGTGACGGGCGTATCCTGCACAATCGACTCGGGAGTGTATTTGCCGCTGGCAAACGCTGCGTAGTACACGAAGGGTTTGAACGCTGAACCGGGCTGACGCAAGGCCTGAATCGCGCGATTGTATTGGCTCGTCTGATAGTCAATCCCACCCACCATCGCTTTCACAAAATGGGTGCGGGGATCAATAGCCACCAGTGCCATCTGGTCAGCGTTTAATCCTCGACGCTGTAGGGTCTGGAAGCCATCACGTACCGTTTGCTCAGCAACTTGCTGGAGTTCCAGGTCAAAGGTCGTTTGAACGCGCATCCCGCCTTTGAGTACCGCCTCACGCCCGAAGCGCTCCGTTAGCTCCTGCACAACCGCATCCGTCAGGTAGGGCGATCGGCTAACATCAAAGGATTGAATACTGCCCAAGCGAATGGGTTGCTGCCGCGCAGCTGCCGCCTCTTCAGCCGTAATCCAATTCAACACTCGCATCCGTTCCAGCACAACTGCCTGCCGCTGCTTAGCCAGACGATAGTCCACGAACGGGCTGTATTCTTCGGGAGCCTGGATCAGCCCGGCCATCATCGCCGCTTCGGCCAGATTCAGTTCCGAGGCGCTTTTGTTGAACAGGCTTTGAGCCGCTGTTTCGACGCCATAATTGTTATGTCCCCAATAGACCTGATTCAGATACATTTCTAAAATCTGGTCTTTGGTAAAAATCTGCTCCAACCGTAGGGCAAGAACCGCTTCCGCCACCTTACGGCTAATGGCACGTTCGGGCGTCAGAAATAGGTTTTTCACCAACTGCATGGTCAGGGTTGACCCCCCTTCCACCGTGCGCCCTTCCTCTAAGTTGCTGAGAAAGGCACGACCAATACTCGTGGGATTAATACCGTGGTGGGAGTAAAAGTGACTGTCCTCGATCGCCAGCACCGCCCGCTTCAGTTCGGGGGAAATTTCGTTGAGGGTCACCACATCCCGATTAAATTCGTCGTGGATGCTGTCGAGCAGCGTGCCATTGATGTCGTAGATATAGCTGGTTTCAGCGGGAATATAATTCCGCAGCACGCGCACATCGGGTAGGTTGCGGAAACTAACGGCCAATCCAACCAGGCCTCCGGCAACCAGAGAACTGCTGAGCATGGTGATGCTGAGCAGCGTCCCCACCGTTACCTTGCCGACAGATTGAACAAACTGGAAGATCGGAGAATAATCGACCGATTGCTGCCGGGCAAGGGTGGTACCCGACGCAGAAGCAGCGGTTCGCCGTGCAGCGGATCGAGGGGCAGCGCGATCGCGCGATCGATTGGTTTTGGCACTATTTGAGGACACAACGACGACCTTCTCCGAAAATGGTGGATTGGAACAGCAATGGAAGAACTAACACCTTGGGGGGCTTGAACCCGTTCTTGTACCACATCTTTTGCGCCGCATCGATGAATAAACAGAGCTGCGCGAACCGGAGAATCAAAGGCCAGAGATATACAAAACGTATGGAGATGGCTCCAGGCTGGCTGTCTCCTGGTAATTTGCCCTACGATAGCAAAGCTTGCACATGTCTATCAGAGTAATAGCAAAAATCTACATGACGGGCAGGAAAGATTCTGAGAAATCCTAACGAAACTCCCCCTCATGAGAGAGGTGTGAATCTATACTAAGGGATGCTGAACAATTGACAGTCTGGGTTCTATGCCACTATCGATGAAAGACGCGCCGACAGATAACGCTTTCTCCTGGCTCTACCGAGGTATTGTCGAAATTTTTCCAGACGATCGCAACGCGACCAGCCCGGACGAGAACCTGGTACAACGAGTGAGGACGAGCGATCGTCCCCTGCGCATCAAGTTTGGTATCGACCCAACGGGTAGCGAAATCCACCTCGGACACAGCATCATCTTCCGGAAACTGCGGGCATTCCAAGACCAAGGGCACAGGGCGGTGCTGATCATCGGTGACTTTACCGCCCAAATTGGTGACCCCACAGGTAAATCCGAAGTCCGTAAGCAACTGACCCCTGATCAGGTTGCCACCAACGCTCAGACCTATCTAGATCAGGTGCGCCCAATTCTAGATTTCGACACGCCGGGGCGTCTCGAAATCCGCTACAACTCCGAGTGGCTGGCCAAACTGGACTTGCCGAAAATTCTGGAGTTGCTCGGGACGATGACTGTCGGTCAGATGCTCGCCAAAGAAGGGTTTGCTGAGCGCTACAACCAGCAAACGCCGATTTATTTGCATGAATTTCTTTACCCTCTGATGCAAGGCTACGATTCCGTGGCGGTACAGGCGGATGTGGAGTTGGGCGGAACCGACCAGAAGTTTAATCTGGCGGTGGGGCGCGATTTGCAGCGCCATTTTGGCCAGACGCCACAGTTTGGCTTGCTAATGCCGATTTTGCTGGGCACGGATGGCGTACAGAAAATGTCAAAATCGCTCGGCAACTATGTGGGATTGCAAGAGAATGCTCTTTCGATGTACTCCAAGCTCGAAAAGACCCCCGACACCCTCATTCCTGACTATTTCGAGTTGCTGACCGATCTGCCACTGGATGGGCTGCCGGAGAATCCGCGCGATCGCCAGAAGCTGCTTGCGCTCACGGTGGCAAGCCAGTTCCATGGAGAAACGGCAGCTGAGGATGCCCAAAAAGCGGCCATGACCCTGGTACAAGGGGATGCCGCTCAGGCTGAAGCCGTCCCTGAGTTCTCAATGGCAGGGGTCGAATTTCCTGTGAAAATTTTCTACTTGGTGGCGGCCAGCGGACTCTGTCAAAGTAGCTCAGAAGCACGACGGCAAATCAAAGGGGGCGCTGTGCGGCTGGATGGCGATCGCCTCACAGACGAAAACCAAACATTTGAAACGCCGGGGAGTCTCAGTGGCAAGGTGCTACAGGTGGGTAAAAAGAAGTTTGTGCGGCTCGTCCCATGAGGGTTGCCCCCGCGATCGCCAAGACTCGATAGGATGGAGAATAGGAAACGTCCGATTTTCGAACTGCCCTGTTCACAAGGGTCTGCGTCACAAAGGTCTGCCAGAGTTGTTGGGCAATTTTCAAGGGTGAACTTGAGTGTAGAGCTGTTATCCACAAAATTTTGTGGTCAAGAGCGTGATAGCCGAGACTATGCAAACCGTGATAGAACCCGAGGCTGCTCAAGGGAAACAGGCAATATCAAAAACAGTCTTATAAAAATAAAGATTAATCAGTTCATTTGAGCTGAAGCTCAAAAAATAGGTTTGAATCAAGTTTGAGGAGTACAGCGTAGCGGCATGGATCTAGTTGCATTACAAAATTGGTTAGATAACGCATCCTTTGCGGTTTTGTTTACTACGATGCTGGTCTACTGGGTGGGGGTGGCGTTTCCCCAAGTACAGGTGTTACCCACAGTAGGTGCCACAGGAATGGCGATCGCCAACATTGGCTTAGCCGCGCTGTTGGGTTCCCGCTGGATCGAAGCGGGCTACTTCCCCCTTAGCAACCTGTATGAGTCTCTTCTTTTTATTGCTTGGGGGATTACAGCAGTTCACTTCTTGGCAGAAACCACCAGCCAAAGCCGCTTGGTCGGTGCATTCACTGCCCCTGTGGCGATGGGGATCACGGCCTTCGCGACCCTCTCTCTACCCTCCCCAATGCAGAAAGCCGAGCCGCTGGTGCCAGCGCTTAAATCCAACTGGCTGATGATGCATGTGAGCGTCATGCTCCTGAGTTATGCTTGTTTGATGGTGGGGGCATTGCTGGCGATCGCCTTCCTCATCCTCACCCGTGGTCAATCCGTTGAGCTCCATGGCAGCTCGATTGGCACAGGAGCTTACCGCGATGCCCGCTACCGCCTGCGCCGTGCTGGACAGGACGTTGTTCCTAAAGAAGCAGCGGCTTCGACAGAAGAGACCGTTGTCGCATCAGGCAACACCGTATCTGCCAACACTGCCGTGCTGAATCCCCCTCAAGCCACCACGACAAAAGTTGCCCCCCTCACCCCTCAGCGCCTGAGCTTGGCCGACACGCTCGACAATGTCAGTTACCGTATTATTGGCCTTGGCTTCCCTTTATTGACCATTGGCATTATCGCTGGAGCGGTCTGGGCCAACGAAGCCTGGGGTTCCTACTGGAGCTGGGATCCCAAGGAAACCTGGGCACTCATTACCTGGCTCGTCTTCGCTGCTTACCTGCACGCCCGACTCACACGCGGCTGGCAAGGGCGTCGCCCCGCAATCATCGCAGCATCCGGATTTCTAGTGGTTTGGGTGTGTTATTTAGGAGTGAACCTACTGGGTAAGGGATTGCATAGCTACGGCTGGTTTTTCTAAACTGGCTGACGCTAGCTCCAGACACAAACTGAACCAAAAATCCGATACAATCCAGTGGTTTCATTAGGTTTGATTAATGGATCAAAATTTCAGTTTGCTGGGTGATGACGAAGTGCTGCATGTCCGAGCAGGACGTGTGCTCGTTCCCAACTCCACATTCAAGGTGAGTGAGTTTCTGGATGCTCTGGCTCAGGTGGTGAGCGAGTTTGAAGAAGATTGGGTGGAGGAATGCGAGGACTGGTTTAGCAATGGGTTGCGCTGCGAGGTTTTGCGGTTTGGCAACCAAGGCTGGCAGCGAGGACGTGTCCGTATCCGACTAGAGTTCTCCCCTGACCAGCAAAAGCTGCTGCGGGAGCAACCGCCTCGCCGCCGGATGAGACCCGGACGCCCCACGCCCGAGGATGTATATTCCGCTCAGGTTGAAGAGGTGCCCTACGAAGAATTTGATGAGGACTACTAACGCGTGAATGGGCGATCGCCCATCCTCCCATTTCCTGAACTATGACGCATGCCTTCTCTTGGACACCTTTTCACGCTCACCTGCATCAAACGTTACGGCAACAACGATTACTGGAACGGGGGCAACGGATTTTAATTGCGGTGTCTGGGGGGCAGGACTCGGTTTGTCTGGCTCAATTACTCCGTGATTTGCAGAGCCACTGGCATTGGCACCTGGCGATCGCCCACTGTAATCATGGATGGCGCTCCGACGCCGATGCAAATGCCGATCATGTCAGAGCTCTCGCACAGCACTGGCAACTTCCCTTTTACGGACGTACAGCAACAGAAGCGATACCGTCGGAAGCCCAAGCGCGGGAGTGGCGCTATGCCATGCTCATTGATATTGCTCACCAGGATGGCTATCCCTGCATTGTCACAGGGCACACGGGGAGCGATCGCGCTGAAACCCTGCTCTACAACCTGATGCGTGGCAGCGGAACCGATGGGCTACAGGCCCTCACATGGCGGCGATCGCTGGGGCAAGACCTGACCCTCGTTCGCCCTCTGCTCGACTTCACCCGCTCCGATACCGCCGAGGTCTGTGAAGACCATGAATTGACGATTTGGTGCGACACCACCAACGATGACCTGAACTTTGCCCGCAATCGCATTCGTCAAGAAGTGATGCCCTACCTGCAAGAGCATTTCAACCCACAAGTAGAAACGCATTTGTCTCAAACCGCCGAGTTGCTGAGGGCTGACGTGACGCTCCTTGAATCCTTAGCCGAACGCCTCCACCAACGTGCCAGCGATCCTCACGCGACCAATCGCATCAATCGATCTCCGTTACGCTCGGCCCCCCTGGCCTTACAACGACGCGTAGTTCGTCGGTTTCTCAAGCAGCAATTGCCCAGTTCGCCGCAATTCGACCATATCGAGAAGCTGGTTCAGCTCCTAGACGCCCCCAACCGAAGCCAGAGTGATCCATTTCCAGGCGGCGCGATCGCTCGGGTTGATGGCGATTGGGTCTCCTTGCAATCTCCAGGTTCAACTGATGATGCCTACAAAAATTAATGGCTAGGCGTAACAACGCCCAGCCATTCAAATCGAAAAACCCGCCGGTTGCTCAGCTTCGATACATGAGCTTTAGGACACAAACTCGGGTGCTTGATTTTGGGTCAAGCTCGCGATTAGCTGGCGCATCTCGGCGATCGCCTGCAATTGATAGTCGCTCGTTTCCTGGAACTGGTTCATAACAACAGTAATCGCATCAAGCTTTTCCTGGATAGCAGAAAGGTCTCCAGTGGACTGCTGCGAATTTTCCTGTACGAGGTTCAGGCGTCCCCAAAGCTCACCAACAGCCGCTTTTTCCGCAAGCATGGATTGCTCTAACTCTTGCAATGCGTTCCAACGCTCGTCCTGTTCACTAGTCTGCTGCTCAACCACCGCTTGCTGCTGAGAAACCCCATCCTGTAAACCCTGAAGCTCATCCTGAGCCTGCTTCAACCGCTCTGATACACCGCGCTTTAGATCATCCAGACGACCGAGCACAGGGGATAGGTCAATTTCCTGAACCTCGCCATCTTCTGTATGCTCACCCGTACGGCGACTTAGGACTTGCTGATGTTGCTTCAGGACATCACGCCGTTCCTGCACGGTACGACGCTGTCCGACCAACGTTTCTTCCAGCATCCGATAGCGATCTTGCTCATCCGCTAGTTCCGACTCGAGCCGCAAACGGTCATATTCACTGGCACCATCAATCTGACCTGTAATATTGTCGATTTCTTCTTGCTGTGCCGTCAGCTCTTCCTCTTGGATACCAACAAACTTCGCCATTTTCTCCAAATCCTTGGACAGATTGTCGACAGTTTGCTGCAATTCCTCAATATTCATCTGATCCAAGGCCGACACATCCACAACACTCAATGTGAACTGTTCTGAGGAGTCAGCCAGCTGACAAACATGCTGCTGCAACTCTTCCTGCTGCTTTAACTGGGCAGTCAACGCATCAATGTATTCTTGCTTCGATGTCAGCGTTTGCTGCCGCCCGGCTAGCTCAACCTTAGCTGTTTCCAACGCAACCTGCGCCGTTTGATACTCTTGCCAACGCTGCTGTAGTTGGTAGACATTACCATCCAGTGCTTCCTGACGTTGCTGGGCAGCACCTCGCTCCGGCTCTAGTGATTGCGTTTGCTGGTTGTAAGCTTCTCGCTTCTGGTTGAGGATGTCGTAGGAGTGATTCAGTTCCGCCCGCACGGTATCTGTCGGCGCGATCGCCCCCGATAGGCGATCGAGCAACTCCTGCATTTGCTGCGCTTTTTCATCATCCAAGGCTGTCATCTGTGACAGCTCGCCCTGCTGTTCCTCTAGCCGATTCATCTCCCCCTGGAGTTGTGCCCAGGCTCCCTCAAGTTCTTGACTCTTGCGTTCATACTCTTGCTGCTGATGTTCAACACCTCCCCGTAGTGCTTCGATTTCTTGACGCTGTTCTTCTAGTTTCGCAAAATCATCTTCCATTTCCTGGAGCTGTTCCTGCCGTGATTCCAACTCCATTTCCCGCCGATTTAACTCCTGGCTCTGGTAGGTGAGAGACTCCTTCCACTGTTCGATCTCTTCCTCCTGCGACTTGGAGCGATCTTGCATCCGTGAGAAGTTTTGCAAAATCGTTACCAATTGCCGACCCGCTTCAGAATGGCGCTGTACCTGTTTACTGCCTGTCAGTTCAACCATAACCAGCGCCCCAGCATTGTAGTTGCTGCAATCATCGGGCGCATTGATGACTTCATCAGGCACAGCTGACCAGTTATTCTCCCCACGTTGGCAAGCTAACAACTTAAGCTCAACCTTAGTTGAGCGGATAACTCCACCTTTTTTCTGCACTTCGGCGAGATACAGCACGCTAATAGTCCTCTTCCGTATCTGTTTAGACTGAACACTAATGACACAATGCAATCCATCCCACGCATCCAGAATTCTGGATAGACTCCCCGGAAATTAACCCGCCAGCTGTTCTATAAAGCAAAAAATATTCTCATAATCTACGATTTAGAGAGCACATTCCTAGCTGCTTCAGGATACCCAGAGAGTGCTTGCTTGAAACGAATTTTCTCAGATTTCCACAAATGGGTGGGAATGGCATCTGAGAGGCGATC
>JBCBSJ010000031.1:0-34144 GCA_039819245.1 Cyanobacteria bacterium J06638_20 | reverse complement strand
TTCGTGCAAGAAGCGCCCGAACTGCTGCAAATCATTGAAGCCGAACTCCTGGAAATTGGCCAGGACTGCCCTGTGGAGCGTGTCCATGCGCTGATGCGGGCAGCCCATACCATTAAGGGAGGAGCCGCCAATGTAGGACTGGAGGCCATTAAGACGATCGCCCATCGTCTGGAAGACTACTTCCGCTGTCTCTACAACCCCGATTTGCAGATTGACATGGCCCTGGAACGTCTATTTTTGCAGGGCTATGATTGCCTGCGCCTACCCCTATTGGAAGCCATCCAGGTAGGGGATCAATGGCAAGGTGGGGAGCAAGCGATCGCCCAGTCCGATCCCGTTTTTGCCCAACTCCAGGAGCGCCTCGCTGACTTTGTGACTGACGAGGATCACCTGCCCAGTGTGGCCGAAATGGGCATCGACATCGCTCAGACAATTTTTGAAACCGATGTGGCCTTGGCACTAGAACGGCTCGAATCCATGGCAGGGGATGAAGCCCTCATGGGAGGTGAACTGCGGGCACAAGCGGAGGTGTTTGAGGGGATTGCTGAACTCCTCAATTTATCGGGATTGATGGCGATCGCCCGGCAGGTGTTGAATCTATTAGACACCCAGCCAGAACGAGCCGTTGAGCTTTTCCCGATCGCCCTGGAAAACTTCCAGGCTGCCCACCAAGCAGTGTTGGAGGGCGATCGCCAAGAGGGAGGCACTCCCTCAGCGGCGCTCCAGAGTTTTGCTGAAGGGGCGATCGCTCCTCCGAATTCCCCCTCTCCGGAAATGTCTGATATTCCCCCTAAACTCTCCGCTGACGACGATTCTTGGTTGCTGTCCGCTGAAACCACAGATTCGGAGTCTTCCTGGTTTGAATTGCCAGATCTGGATCAGGAGGCGATCGAGGGTTCTTTCTTCGAAGACCCCGACCCTTTTGGAGAGGACGATACTTTGACCGACTATCCTGAGGGACTAGACGATGAGCTGCCATCCTTGACCGCTCCTTCTGAAGGATTGGAAGACGAGGTGTCATCCTCCATGACCGATCTGGAAAGCGTTTTTAGTTCCTCGGGTGATGAATCCATCTTAGATAATTGGTTTCCTTCTGAAGCGGAAACGCCTGATCCAGATCCTCTGTCTGCAGAACCACCGCCTCTCTTAGATCCCCTAGATTCATCGTCAGAAGCGGAAATACTATCCCTCTCAGAAGCCCTGGATCCAGTGTCAGAAGCGGAAACACTGGCCCTTCCAGAGGGGCAGAATCCAACGCCGGAGATGGAATTACTATCCCTTTCAGAGGAACGGAATCCAACGTTAGAAGCGGAATCTCTTCCCCTCTCAGAAACTCTGGATCCAGCGTCAGAAACCGATCCGCAGATTGAATCACAACCCGAATCCGAGTCACTGTTCGAGCCCCTGGTTGAAGAATGCTCCTCGGAGCCACCCCCCGCGCTCGCGGAAGACTCCTCGCCTGCCCCCACACCCCATCCAACGGCAGAGGATGTTGGGGAAAAACAAGTAACAGACCTAACCTCCGAGCTATCTCCCCCTAAAGCTGATGCCGGAAAAATCAACTCCATTGAATCTGCCATTACGGCTATCCAACAAGACTTTGACCAGTTGCCTCCGGTGGCAGAGCCAAACCCTATTCCTCTTTCCCCGTCGCCCGCGAAGAAGGCCCCCACGAAAACATCAACCCAGTTGGATGGTGTTCAACCGATTCAGTCGACTGCAACGGATGCCCAAATTTCGGTGCGGTTAAACCTGGCTCAACTGGAGCGCATTAGTAACCAACTAGGGGAACTGTCCATCAACCGAAACAGTTTATCCCTACAGAATGAGCAACTGCAGGAAACCTTGCAGGAACTGCGGCGGCGATTTGGGCAGTTTTTGGGAATTGGGGCGCAACTTAAAGTCCATCTCAACAAGTTATTGGTTAGCCCAGAACGCTATTCGCTCTTGCATCAAGCCAGTGCGGTAATAACTGAGAGTGCGCCCACCGAAGGCACTGCTCTGGCAGTGGAAAAAACAGCAGATCTGTCCTATCGTACTGCGTTTGATACCTTGGAACTCGATCGCTACAGCGAAGTCTATAACCTGCTGCAAGATGCGACAGAATCTATCCAACAACTGGATGAAGCGGTCGAAGATGTTACCTTGTTTGCCGAACAGAGCGATCGCGGTCTGGAACAACAGCGGCAAATTCTCACCGTTCTGCGGGATGAACTGATGTGGGCGCGAATGCTGCCCCTGGGTAATATCCTGAATCGCTTTCCCCGGCAAATTAAAGATCTTTCTTACAAGTACAACAAACCTGTGGCTCTCAAACTGACGGGCACCGAGGTTTTGGTCGATAAAGTTGTCCTTGAAAAGCTCTACGATCCGCTCCTGCATCTGCTCCGCAATGCCTTTGACCATGGCATTGAATCCAGCGATGTTCGCAAAACGCTGGGCAAACCAGAGCAGGGAACGATTCACATCCGAGTTTATCACCGGGGAAGTCGAACCGTGATTGAAATTGAAGATGACGGTCATGGCATTGATCTGGAACGGGTTCGATCAAAAGCATTGGAAGCCGGATTATTGAGTGCAGAAGCCGTCAACGCGGCATCGAGCGATCGCCTCCTCAACTACCTCTTTGAACCGGGCTTTTCGACAGCGGCTCAAGTTAGCGAACTGTCGGGGCGCGGCGTCGGGCTGGACATTGTGCGGGCGCAAATTCAATTTTTGAAAGGCAGTATCACCGTCAACAGCAAACCCGGCAAAGGCACCCTATTTACCCTGCGCATTCCGCTCACCCTCAGCATCTCCAAACTGCTACTCACTTGGACGGGGAGCAGCCTCGCCGCCATCCCTTCCGATAGCATCGAAGAAATCGTCACCCCCTCCCCCAACGACCTTAAAACATCGGGGGAACAGCACTTCCTCCACTGGCGAGAGCAGGTCATCCCGGTTCACCCGTTACAAGACCTGATTCCCTTTAACTGCACGCTCCCTACCGTCGCCGCTAATCTCTCTCTAAACTCCGTTCCCACTCCAGAAGAGTGGACGGCTCCCCTGCTAATTTTGCGCCAGGGAAATCAACCCTTTGCCCTCCAGGTCGATCGCCTGATTACGGAGCAAGAACTCGTCGTCAAACCCTTCAGTACCACCCTAACGGCTCCCACTTACCTATATGGATGCACCATTCTGGGGGATGGATCCGCCGTTCCGGTGATTGATGCCGTGACGCTGTTGCTCCATCGGCAGGGCAATAAGCCAACGGCGATCGCCCCACCCGTCGAAATTGCCACCCGCTCCATTCAAACAACCCCCACCATTTTGATCGTGGATGATGCAGCCACCATGCGTCAGATGCTTACCCTCACGCTGAAGAAGGCAGGCTATCAGGTCATTCAGGCTCGCGATGGGCGAGAGGCGTTGGAACAACTACATCAACATCCTCAAATTCGCCTTGTCATTTGCGACATTGAAATGCCCGCGATGAATGGGTTTGAGTTCCTCACCCATCGTCGCCAAAACCCCACCCTCCTCAACATCCCCGTCATTATGCTGACGTCACGATCTGGGGAAAAGCATCGCAAACTTGCCCTTCACTTGGGAGCCACTCACTACTTCACCAAGCCCTATATCGAGCAACAGTTTCTCGCAAATATCCAAGCCACCCTCGCCAATGCATCTCCCTCGGTTTAAGCGATGACCGAGTTGAGGATGTGGGCGCGTCGCACCCACATCCTCAACAAACTTGCCAATGTATCCCCCTTCGTTCAACTCCGTTTAATTTATGACTTCCTTTGCGGCTTCCACCTCAACCCTCGTATCGACAACCGGTGCGATCGCTCCCTCTCCGGAGCAACAACTGTCCAATGTCAAGCTGATTCTCTTTAGCTTCGGACAGCAGATTATGAATGGAAATTTGCCCATTTACTTTGGTGTGCATATTCAATCCATTCAACATATCTACGGGCAAACGACCATCTACAGCAGTGGCAAAACCTTGGCGGGAATTGCCCATGTTGAAGATCAAGAAATCACTATTCTGGATCTCTGTCGCTACCTGTCCAACAAGCCATTACCGGAAACCAATTATCTATTAACCCTGCGATCGCCCCAGGTGGATCTCATCGGCATTCCCCTCTCCGACTCCCCGGTTCTGGTGGAAGTCCCTCCCAACAAAATCAGAACCCTTCCCGCCACCTACCGCCATCTCGATCACCTCGGCATCGCGAACCAAGTGGCGATCGCCGAAACGGAAGAAGGTTCCCAAACGGCATTCCTGCTGGATCTCGAACGCTTGGTTAACTTGATGATCCAGGCGATCGAAACCTCTCCCGAAGCCTCAGCACATCTTGGCTAAAGGGCTAAAGCCAAAACCGTAGAGAAGGTTCCAACGTCAAAACAGCTCAACACTCTCTTAGCCTTACTTTTTAGGAATTAGAGTGACCGGCGAAACCGGAACGGCCTTACTAAAAATGACCGTCATACCGTTGAGTAGTGGCAGATCGTTTGAGTTGCTAGACATCGAGTCAGCCTTCCTGTGGGGTGAAAGACCATCTTCGGTGTATGAATCTGTTGGATCGCTCGATTGCTGGTTGGGATGGGAGCGCATAGGATATTACCAGGTTGACAACTAACGGATCTGACGACTCAAGGATCTAATAAGGAAATCAAACCACAAAACAAATCACTGCGTTGCCATAGGCCCCTGCGATTTGTTGCGCCTGATTTTTTTCTGAATTTTTGTGCGGATCGCCCTGGCCCGAGTGTGGGTTGGCTCCAATTCTAATGTCTGATTGATCCACTTAAGGGCGGGCTTAAGCTGGCGGAGACGATAGTGGCATAGGGCGATTCTTAAGTGCAGGTCTGGGGTGGGACCAATTTGGTCGAGAGCCTGTTGAAAATACGCTAGGGCTTTGGAATGGTAGCCGATGTCGTAGAGAAGGCAACCTAAGTGAAACGCCAGATTTCGCGTCTCGCCGATGGGATAGTGGGTGGCCGAAAGCTGCCTAGCCGCGTCGTAGAGTTCTGCGCGAAGGTCGTCGGAAACTGAGCCGAGTTTGCTTTGAAGGGCAGGATAACTATCCAGAAAGATTTTACTATCCCATCCACTCAGCCGTAGATAGGCCAGCAGTTGTCTGAGGGTGAAGTCTTCAAAGTGGGTTTCGACAGCTTTTTTGAGGGTGTAAAAGTCGTCTGGCCCATGGTTGGCGATCGCCTCATCGTAGGCAAGGCGAGTGCTGCCATAGCCGTTGGGGGGATGGCCAAACAGAAAACCAAGGATGTTGAGGCTGCTGGGACGCTGGGGCGTTTGCAACACCTGGCCGCCCTGGTTGCTGACATATTGGCCGATGGCATGATAATTCACCGTAAGGGAAAAGCAGTTGCCGTGAGGAACGAGGCTGGGAGGGCGTTGGTTGAGTAAGTCCGATTCTCGGCTATGGCCTTTGTCTCCTGTGAGGAAGAGGAGGCGATCGCCCGCCAGCTTGCGCAGGTTGCGGAGGCAGCGCAGGGCGGTGATGGGCAACAGAATCGAGGTGTTGTCGATAGTATTTTGATAGTGAGCCAGAACGGCGTTGAAGGCGGGGTCGCGGTAGTAGCCGGTGGGTGTAATGGGCTGGTCGTCGTAGGAGATCTCAAGGCGATCTAGCAGATGGGGGGTGTTTAGGTCTGGCTCGTCATCTAGCTCCAGCTCGGAGGAGACGGTGACAAGGGTTTCGTGGAGCTGGCCTTGCCTGATGGAAAAAAGATCCTGGGGGATGCTGTCGAAGACGTAGTTGGCAAAGACCACCAGGGGAGTTTCTAAGGTGTCGGCAGTGAGGCGTTCACCGCTGTGCTCTAGGGTGAGCTGCTGGTCGCGGGCGAGGTCAAAGTGGGCGATGTCGAGGAGACCCTGATCGAAGTAGGGCTGCAGGGAGGGGTGGCTGCGCCAAAAGTCTAGGTTGCGATCGCTAAAGTCGGTCAGCACATATTTAACGGGAATCGTGCTGAGGGGAGAGCGATCGAAAAACTCAAAGAACTTTTTTAGGAAATGGTATGCAAAGCGCCCTGAGCCTGCGCCGAGTTCGATGATGTAAACGGGCTGCGTCGGCGCGGGGGGTGATTTGTTACTGCTCTGATTAGCTCCGTACCAGTCTTGAAGAAAGCCGTAGATGACTTTGCCGTAGGCGTTAGCGATGAAGGGATTACTGGTGATGTAGTGGGGGACGGTGCCTTTGTCCCAGGCGTTGACGCCCTGATGTTCGAAGAAGTGGCGTTGGAGCTGCCAGAGGTTTGATTGGGAGAGGCGTTGGCGGTGTGTTGAAGAATTCTCAAGGTTATGCTCAGGGGGGACCAGGTCTTCATAGGGTGGTTCGTGATCTTTCTGAATGGCGGGTTCATGGCGATGGGATAGGCGGTGATTGTGTGTGCAATTGGAGATGAGTTGGATGGGAGAGACGGGGACGACTTGGTCGAAGAGGACTTTCATGCCGTTGAGGTGGAGAGGTGGAGAAGGCATGGTGGGGGAAGGATTAAGTAACCTGTGACAAGGAACGAGGAACGACGAATAAGAACCAAGGAGCCCGGCATTAGGAAGACGGACCCAGTCATAAAAAACCAGTTTGGGAGTTAGGTATGGCTGATCATATTCGTATTCAAGAGCGGACGGAGATGTGTGCGGTGAAGGTGTTTAGAAAGATTTGTCCTTCAATAACATCTCGCATTTGAGCGTAACTTATGTAGGGGCGCAGGGCGTGCGCACCCATGCGTTTGTGTGCCGTAAGGATGTAAAGGGCTACTACGCCAATATTGATCAATCGATTCTCACGAGTTTAGTCAGTGAGTATGTTCACGACTCTAAGGTATTGGCCTTAGTGGATCTCTATCTTCGGCGGTTTGTCGCCACTGGCAACGAGTATGTGGATATCAAACGGGGAATCTCCTTGGGGTGTCCGTTGTCGCTGTTGATGGGCGCGTTGTATCTGAAACCGTTGGATGATCGCATGGCGGCTTTGGGATGTTTTTATGTACGGTTTATGGATGATTGGGTGGTCTTGGTATCCACTCGATGGAAATTACGAAAAGCCGTTAAAGCGATCAACGAGGAGTTGACGGCTTTACGGGTTGAAAAGTCCCCGGAGAAAACCTTTATAGGACGAATTGCCAAGAGGTTTGATTTTCTAGGGTATTGGTTTTCTAGGGTATTGGTTTTCGCCAGGGGGGGTGGGCGTGGCGAAAAAGACCGTTGACCGGATGTTGGAGAATGTGTCTCAGCTTTATGAGCAAGGTGCGGTGGAGGATCGCATTGAGACCTATGTGCGTCGATGGCGGCGGTGGGTTAGAGGAGGGATAGGTGGTGAAATGTTATCGTGGTCGGTTGGATTTTTTTTCAAGATGCGGTGCAGGTCGTCCGTGCCGTACGCCCCATGCGGGGATGCATCTGACACTTCGGGAACTGGGGTGGGGCGGATGCGGATGCGGGCGCCCCTCGTGTCGTCGGGGCGTTGGGGGGACGCATCCGTTGCCCGTGGCTATCCGTATTTGCCCGTGTTCGACCATCGGAGAGGCTGTCTCTTGGGATCCCCATTGAAGGTAAATCCATCTTTTAATTTCATACTGTCTTCGCTATAATATGGCCCCACATCATAATTACACACGACTATGGGGTTTCCTTTGTACCAGGCGATTCCACAGCCGACCATGGTCGTATTCGCCCATATCATTTGGTAGTAATGGCCGGTAGATAAGAAATATTTAATCCACTCGTCCGTGAACTCGACACCGTTCTCGTTCCATTTCATCAAGATTGGCGCTTTTAACGTATTGTAATAAGCAACCTCGCTATACCAACTGGCCATCGCATCTAGGATGCTCTCCTCGAGCCGGGGGGCTTTGCCGTTGTGCGCGTGGGCGCGATAGATGTTCTCGCCACCTTTGTAGTATGCCGCATTGTGTAAGGTACGGTGGGGGCTGGGTGTGGTGTACGGAGTATAACCCCACTGCGCCAACTGGTCGGCCCAGTCTTGTGCATATGCGGCCAGCTTGTGGTTCCAGGTTAGTGGTTGTGTCTTGTGGTGGCTTTTCGCTCTACATGTGTTGTGCGCGTCCAGCACCATCTTCTCAAACGTGCCTAGGTCCTTGGAGTCTGCCGGTGTTTTCCATGGACGTCCGGAGCCGTATTTGGTCGGTTGCTTCCTTTTCGTGGGCTCTTGGGTGTTTTTCTTTTTCGCAAGCGTCGCCTTAAAATTTGCGGTTTTTTTGTCGTGCGATGCGCAATGGATCGCCTGTGGAGACTTGAGGCCTGCCTTCTTCCATGCCTTCTTAATTTCTTGTTCTATTAGGGATTTTGAGTTTTCCGTTGATGTTTTGTCCTTCGTTTTGGGGAATTGTTTCTTGTGGAACACCTTGTCGGTCTTAACTTCTTCCGTTGTAGCTTTTAGGCTTTTCTTTTTCTGTGGTTTGTTCTTTGGTGGCTCCGGCAAGGCCTTTTTGGGGGGTACTTTGTTCTTTTGCTTTCGCGGTCCCTTGATCTCGACTTGGTCCAGTTCTTTATTCAAGGACAGCACCACGGCGATGCCACTTTCGCTGCACGTAAACTTGTATTCCTTATATTTCTTGATTGTCTCGACACTCCAGTGTTCTACCTCTTGGCTAGCTTTCGGGTAATGAGCGACTATTTGGTTGATTATCGTCTCTTTGTCCGCATTGGATTGATTTGTGCCCTTTGCCCATGCCACGATCATTTGCCATGCTTTGCTTTCGTCGACTTGCGCGTTGTTTTTGCTCTTGACGGCCGGAATGAATCGTATGCCTAAAGCGCCTACATATCGTGGTTTTCTCGGGTGAACCTGCTTAATATTGAGGACCGCCTTTTCGAGGTCGATAAGTCGATTCGTCATTGGTGTCTCCTGTTTACGTGCGTGGGTTGGTCGTTCGGTGGTCGTCCTTCTCGGTCGTACATGGTGGAGGCCTATTGGTTGAGTGTTTTGGCCTTTATCGTGGCTTTCGCAATCTAATCGGGTGGCGTAGCGTCGGCCGGTTGATCATCGGCATCGTGGGGCATCGTGGCATCGAGACGGGAAGAACATGGATTTGGATCAATCCTTATCAAGATTGCCCTTCATCAATTTGAATAGGGTTCTTTTCTATGTGTTACTCGGCATGCTCCGATTGATCGGGCGTAGGTGTCTCCTCCTCCACGGTCTCCTGATTTATCTCTGGAGTAGTCTCTTGTTCGTCATGGTTACTCACTTCTGCTTTATCCTCCGCTTGCATCGCCTCATGCATGAGGGCCAGATCATCCGCTAACACTGCCTCGTCTAATGCAAACAACGTACTATTTCCCTCTACTCTGGCGTCTTGACCGCGTGGTATTGACTTTGCCGTAGATTCTGCCCGCTCTTCCCGGTCCAGCATGTCGTCAAGCTCATCAAACCGCTGCTGCAGCGAGATGCTGCCCAAATCAAATGAGTTGGCATAGCTCATGTTGTGGCCCATGCGATTGAATACATCGTGGGGCGTCGGCTCAGCTTCGGTCACCTGGCTGGCCTGGGCCAATGGAGCTGAACCCAGCTGGTTGTGGGGCATGTGCTGCGCCATTTGGGAAAACACCTCATGGGGATTAGTGCTCTCTTCGATGGCAGGCGGCACGTCGGATGCTGCCGCGTGAGACTGAGCTGTTGCCCAATCATCTTCCTGTGTGCTCACCATGCCACCACGACCTTTGTCATAGGTCTTTTCGCCTTTGATAATGGCTTGAAGGTCTCTGGCAAAGTCGGTTTCGCTGAGAGCTTGACTGGTCTTTTCGGCGTCTAGTGCCGCGTCGAGGTCGCTAAAGTCTAAGTCTTCTGCCAAAGTCTCCTCATCGAGGTCGAGGGCAGAAAAGGATTGTCCGAGTCTGTTGTGTTGGGAGGATGATGCGTCATCTTCCAACTCAAACGACTCGACCTCAAAGGCTTCAGCCTCGTCTTCGTCGTAGTCGAAGGCGATCGCCCCGTAGTCCTCGTCTTCGTAGTCTTCGTCCTCGTCGTAGTCGAAGGCGCTAGCTTCATAGTCCCCGTCTTCGTAGTCTTCGTCCTCGTCGTAGTCGAAGGCGCTAGCTTCATAGTCCCCGTCTTCGTCGTCCTCGTCCTCGTAGTCGAAGGCGCTAGCCTCGTAGTCCTCATCTTCGTCGTCCTCGTCCTCGTCATAGTCGAAGGCGCTGGCTTCATACTCCCCGTCGTCGTCCTCGTCCTCGTCTTCGTCGTAGTCGAAGGCGATCGCCCCGTAGTCCTCGTCTTCGTCGTAGTCCTCGTCCTCATCGTAGTCAAGGGCGCTAGCTTCATAGTCCCCGTCTTCGTCGTAGTCCTCGTCCTCGTCATAATCGAAGGCACTGGCTTCGTAGTCCTCGTCTTCGTCGTAGTCCTCGTCCTCGTCGTAATCGAAGGCGCTAGCTTCGTAGTCCTCGTCTTCGTAGTCCTTGTCCTCGTCGTAATCGAAGGCGCTAGCTTCGTAGTCCTCGTCTTCGTAGTCCTTGTCCTCGTCGTAGTCGAAGGCGCTGGCTTCATACGCCTCATCGTCGTCATCATAGGCGTCGTCGTCATACGCGCTGGCTACCCCATAGGACGAAGCGCTATAAGAATCACTCTCGCTGTCGTAAGTCAGCTCGATGGGTTCATTGCTGTCAAACGCCTGCGATCGCACCCGTACTCGACGCAAATGCCGAGCCCCGCGTTTAGGAAGGCCAGGTCGCCGCTTACCTAAGCGTTTTCTGCGCTTGCCAGGGGAGGCAGGCAACTGTTGTTCTAAAGCCAAGAGTCGATTTTTCATAGGAAACCAGTGGGGCGATCGTTAACAGGACCAGCAATGGTTAAGAGGCGTCTTGTTGCGGAAGCAGCTTTGGCAGACTCAACGCCGATGTTTTGCGCTTGTTTTCTTAGGTTTGTGGCGCTTGACTTGGTTCAAGGATTCAATGATTTGGGGCGGGCAAGCCAGTTGATAGACCAATAGCAGGAGGCCGCTTGCGAAGCTCGTGGGCTCTCTTTTAGGACGGATAGCTGGAAGATTCTCAACCGTGGCGGGTTGGGTCACGGTGTTGTGCGGCGCGACGTTAATCGGCGTGTCTGAGTCTGGTGGCAAGACCTCAACGTCGACCGCTAAGGCATCACGGGTGTCAGCCCTAGCCTCGTCGGTGTCGCTTTCAGCGCCACTCACGGGAGGCTGAGTGTCCTCTGTGACCGTTTGCGTGTCCTCTATGACAATCTGGATCTCATCGCTGTCATGTCGAGTGTCATCCGTGTCGCTTTGAATGTCGTCTGTGACCGTTTGCGTGTCGTTTGTGATAGGTTGCGTGTCGCTCGTGTCACGTTGAATGTCGTCTATGGCAATTTGGATATCATCCGTGACAGGTTGCATCTCAGCCATGACAGGTTGCGTGTCACCCGCGTTACTTTGGATGTCACCCGCGATGCTTCGAGTCTCACCTCCGTCAGCCTGAGGCTCGCCTATGTCTCTTTGAGCATTATCGACATGGCTGGGGTCGTCCTGTCGCTGCTTGGAGAGGGGTTGGTCGAGTTCTAAGTCAGGGGCTTCCGGCAGAAGAGGTTCGGGATTTAGCCCCAACCTGGCCTGGCGAATGGTCAGGGCGAGTGTCTTCCAGCTGGTTTTCGGGGCGGGGCGGCTGGGCCGGGTGGGCTTAGCCCTACCGTTGCGTGAGCGAGGCGGGGCAGCTGGCGGGGCAGCTGGCGGGGCGATCGCCTGTGGCGCTGGATTCGAAGCGGGTGCAGTGAACGCCTGGGCAGCCTCTGGCACAGTCGGTTTTGGCGACATGGATAGAGGCCTGGTTTGACTGGGAGCCGGTCGATAAGATTTACCCAGCTTGGCCGCCAGGTGGCGATAGGAGCCTGATGGTTGCCCTAGTTGAGGAGGCTGTAGCGCTGGGTTTTGCGATGTTGGACCCGCCTGCCTTGTCGGGGAAGGTTGGCGTTGCTGCGACGAGCGATCATCGAAAGCAGTAACCTGGGGCGATCGCCGCTGTATTTGAAGCGCAGCGGCAGCGGTGGGGGCTGGTCTAGGTTGCTTGGGCTGAGCAGCTGGCCTCTGGGTACCCGGCCTCTGGGGTTGCGGGCGCGAGGATCTGGCCGCAGGCTGCTGGCCCCGCAGGTGGCGCTCTAAATCTAATAGTCGGTTGTGATTGGGCGGCAGGTAAGACATGGTAGATGCAAAGTGGCCTTACTAAACAGAGCAATGGGATATTAAACCAGGAATGTCCTAAGTCGGTTCAGGTTGAGACTCTAAATTCATCGTAAAAACGGCGTAGGGGTCTAGGGCAACTTTGAGCTGCTTACCCTGGCCCTGGAGATGGTTCTGGTGCAGCTTGAGTTTGAGCTGCTTGTCGTCAGCAGAGAGGACCTCAACGGGTTCATCGTCGATCACCGCTGCCGGGAAGCGCTCTAAAGACTGGGCGCTCGCCAGGTTCTCCCCTTCTAGGACAAGAACTGGCTCCCCCTGGGCTTGCGATAAGCTGGCTCGGGCTACGCTGGGGGGATGCTCCTGACGGCGAGCCTTATTGATGAGGTTGGCCAAGCTTGAGTAGTCGACCTTCTCTTTGGTGACCTTGCCGAGGTCGACCTGACGGTCTTCAACCGTACGGCGCAGATCTTCAGTGGATTTGATCCCTAGCTTTTTGAGCGCCTTGCGTTCCGTTTCGGGCAGGTCAACCTCATCAATGGAGGTCTCCCCATGCTGAATGGGCGGACGGGTCACCTCTCGAATTTGCGTATCGCGAATTGACCCTAGCTGAAAGGAAATCTTAGACGCCCCCCTCTCACCCGGCTTCGCAGTGGTAAAGCGCACCGTGTCGCCATCAAACTCGGGAAACAGCTGCAATTCTAGGTTCATATCCTGCACCATGTAGGTCAGCCGGCGGTTTAACCCCTTCACCGACAGGGTGTCTTGAGCCTTGTCCAACTCAAAGATCAAGGAGTCAAGAAACGACTCTAGGTTCCAAGATGCGTTCTCGTTATTGGCCATGACGATCCTCCACGATGCACAACTGCATTTGATGAAAAACCGGCAATACTGTGGTTGCTGTCCGCTGGGTGGGGGCCGCGCCTCGGAGAGTGACCTGACCAGCGTCATCCACGCTGATCCGCAGTTCGACGGGCATATTGACCTTAATTTCCTCCACGGTTAAACCCTGGCCAGTGTCGGGATCCACCCGCTGCTTTTCGTAGTCGGTCAAGGTGTGGATCAGGTCTGCCACAGGCATCAGCGGATCTGAGCCCTCAAACGGTTCAATTGAATTAGGAGATTGGGGACTAGTCATCGCTAACTCCAATAAAGTGAGCCTTGGCGGGCATGGGGAAATACACGGGCGTTTCAACGAGTTCGGTGACATGGCCGTTTTCATCAATGTCTGAGGCTTGCTTCAGCAAAATTCGCTGGATCTTGAATTCCGGATACACCCAGAGCGCGACTGTGCTGCCGCGACGCCCCTTAAAGGTGACCTCCGTGCGGGCTAGGGCATTGAATAGGCTGATGTTGTCCGCGTTAAACAGTGCCGCCAGCTGCTCGTCGTCAAGGGGCTCGTGATCCGAGATTTGACTGAGTAGTTCATTCAAGCGCTCTGGATTGAGCATCATCCCGGCCTTCAGCTGTCCTTCTTGCCGGGTGTCACTGGTTTGCCCAATGCGGGTTAGGGTTTCCATGCGGGCTAAGATGGTGCGATCGCGCTCTAGGGTGTAGTAGTACTTGCACTCAAGGGTTAATCGGCGTCGCTGCCGCGAGAGTTGCCCTTGCCATACCTTGTGCCAGTAGGCGCGGTAGCGATCGACGTCGTCGAGGGCGACGGTTTCAGATTGGCCTTCAATCCGGTCAAAGCAGTAGTCGCGCATCAGTGTAATCATTTGGGTCATGCTGGTACCCATGCGCTTTTTACGGCGGCGGGTGGGGTCGCGCTGCGATCGCCCCTTCCAGGCCAGCACCACCGTCACCAAGTAATCCTCGTTGGGCTCAAGCGTTTCCAGCTGCTCTCGGGACAGGGTCGGTACCACCTCTAGCGGGCCACCCGCTAAGTCCTCAACCTTATATTTCGTCTCAATCAAGATTTCTAGAGTTTCTGGATCCTTCACCAAAAGCTGGAGGACACCTTTGTTGATGGGTCGCGGTGTTTCCAGCTTCAAGGGAAAAGCGATGTCGTAATCTTGGTGATAAAGCACCCGCGATCGCCCGTGGAGCATCAGGGGCGTCACCGCCATAAAGTCCAGCCGCACCCGACCCACGCGTCGGTAGTCAATCTCTTCTGGTGACCCAGCTAGAGCATTTACCACCGCCGAGCTGTAAGCCCATTTCTCCATGGCTGTATCGTCCACATTGGCAATCAGCTTTTCAATATGCTGTTGATCTTGCTTTTTATCCTCAAGGCTAACCTTCGCCACCTGGGTGACGCTGTCGGTCACCGCCCCCAGCAGTTTTGTGGGTGAGATATTCTGCAGCAGCATCTGTACTGTTTCCGGGGTCAACACCTGCTGCAGGAGGGGCATCAGCGACGCCATGTTCGCACCACCCATCAGAGCCGAGGTACCGCCCGTTGCCCCTGCTGCTCCTGCTCCCCCTAGCAACCCAGGTAAGGCCGCCAAGGCTGGGAAAGCCATTTGCTCGGTGTAGGGAACGGAGGTTGCCGTTGAAAGCGATCGAGCCCGGCTGAGTTTTTGGGTTCTATGATTCTTAACCGCTGTCTGACCCCGTCGCAGCCGAGCTTGCTGCAACTGCTGCTTGGCTAAAACAGCGCTATTCACCGCCGAGGAGTTAGGCAACTGAGAGCCGATTTGCTGCGCTGGCAAAGTCCCCGCTGCCATCATCGGATTTCCAACCCCAGTCATGGCAGGCATCATGCCTGCCCCTGGCATCAACTGCTGGGGCACTCCAACTTGGGGGAGACCTGTTTGAGGGAAACCTGCTTGGGGGAGACCCATCCCACCGCTCTGATTGAGAAAATTCATCAGCAGCTGCATCAGTGCTTGGGTGTTCAGCGCCTGCTGCCCGGTCTGCCCCGTCTGCGACAACAGAGCCGTCCCCGCATTCATCAGCATTTGTTGATTTTGCGGATTTTTCAGAAAGCTACCAGCCTGCTTGAGCGCGTTCTGGGCTTGGGGATTGGTGACGGCGGTAGCGGCTTTTTTGGCAAGGGGGGTGAGCTTTCCAATGACGGATGATAAGCCCTTGAACGCCATTGCTGTACTAACCGGGAGGGCTTCTCTATAGGAAAACGCGACCACCTCAACTGGAGAGTCTTCGATGGGTTCTGGGTGCATAGCGTTCTCCAGGCTAAGGGAAACGGCCGTGGGGAGATGGCGACGCCTCTCCTGCGACGAAGCAGGCCGCTGCAGATTAGTGATTGGGACTTCAACAATTTCGGAGAGCGCAGGTCCTTCTAGTTGGGCCGTGCGGAAACTGAATAGTTGGATGTAGCGATGCTCGCGATCGAACTGCGCCTTGGGAATTTCAAGGGCCTTTCGACCCAAACTCTCTTCGGGCAATGGTCCCAGCAAGGGTGAGGTGAAAATTGGATCTTCTATCTGCTTCAAGCCGTTAAACCGACGAACGGAGTCATCGCCGATGTCATACCGGTAGTACCGATTGGTAATCCCAATATCAATATCGAAGTGAAGGGACTCGTCGTCAGTGTCTTGCCACCTTAAGATTGCCAGGGCCATTATTCTTGCTCAGTACGATTTAAATCGGAGGGAGAATGGAGGCTGGGTTAACGCGCGAGCCGGCGGCTAGCGTCCTGGTAAGAATTGTCCGGGCTGTTGAGATTGAAGGCCTTGCTGCGTTTGCCCTTGCTGCTGTCCTTGTTGCTGCGGGGGTTGGCCCCCGTACATTGAGGCAAAATTGTCTAATTTGAAGTAATCAGACTTAAAGACAAGTTCAACCGAGCCTGTAATTTGGGCTGCTAAATCGGTTGTCGCAGTGCTCTTAGCAGAAGACACGCTGATTTTGCTGCGCTTCCGGGTGCTTGACCCTCGTCTGCCAATGAACCCAAAGAAACCGCCGCCAGAGGTGCGCCCAGACTTGGTAGTAGATGAGTCCGCAGCCCGATCAGATTTTTCGATTCGCTCGGTTGCTTTGACATCAAAAACAACGGCCGCATTGACCGTACCCCGTTCCACCACCAGTCGAGAAATGCCCATTAGGATCGTTTCTCTGAGCAGAGCGCGCTGCTCCTGCGCCAGTGCCAGTTTGGCGTCCATAATCCTAGCTTTAACCTGGTTATCGCCGATGTCGAGCTGTTGCCCGCTGGGGTCGCCAAGGGTTGGCTGACCTTGATCATCTTCGATAAAGCTAAACTGGCCGCCCATGTTGTCTGCCATGTAGGCAAAGGCATCTTCATCGTTGACATCTTTAACAAAGCTGCTGAGTGACCGCGTCGCAGACTTAAGCAGGTTTTGATACTCCTGCATCTGCGTCACGGTGACGTTGAGATTGGCATCAAAAACTCCCGTGAGCAGATCTTCGACAAACGTCGGAAAATCCACATCGCTGATAAAATCGGCGGCCATTTCTCCCGTTTCTGGTCCGATGCGCTGATTGAGATGACGGCTGTCATCGATTTGATCGCTAGCAGCAAGCTCAGTGGATAGCTCCTTTTGGGTGGACAAGGCCCCACCGTTTCCGTTTTGCTTTTCCGCCAGATCCCTGCAGTTGGCCATAACCGTGTCTTTATATAGGGCAGACTGCTCGGAAAGATTCATGTTGCGAAACGATGGGGACTGAGACAAGAGCGATCGCGCCATAGCACGGGCTTCTTGTTGAATATCGTCGTCATACATGGGTTGTGGCATGGCACATTCGCCTCTTTGTATTAGATAAAACTGTTGAATAGCGATGGTTTGAGAATTCCTTGAGAATTAAGGTTTTGAAGGATAACCGCTTGGATGCAAGACCTAGACGTGTGATAGAACCGTCAATGCTCAGGCTTGGATCTGCTGTGCCTCAATCATCCCAATCCTCAAAATCATCCTCGTCCTCGTCCCAATCCTCATCCTCGTCATCATCACGACCGAAAGAATCATCATCCTCTTCCATAGAGGCTTGAGCAATAATCCATGCCTCTGCTGCAGAGAGAAATGTCTGAAACGCACTGTCTTGCACGGTGCCTTCGTTGAAGTTCGCAAGCCACTGAAAAACCTTGTTACCCTCGACAGCAGCGGTTCGAATTGGTGCGCTAGAGATCATAAGGCCAAGATCTTCCTTGGCAATCTGCTCAACTACAGTCCAAACGCTCTTCCGGCGACCGCCGTAAGTGACAAGGACATCCTCAGATTTAATGATGTCTAGGGCTTCTTGTAGATGGGCATAGTCTTCAGTCACCTGCAGATGAGACATGCCGGTCATGTTTTCACTCAAGTTGTACTGTAGATTCTTGGTCGCCTGAAAGATCGGTGCCCGTGAAACCCAAGACTCCGCCGAGTAGCTGCCCTCCGCTTTGCGAATATACTCAGCCACCTCAGACATCAGCTGATGCCATAACCGAGGAAAATCTTCGTTAGGCACCATATTAGAGAGTAAGCGTCCACCGCCGTGATTGAGAATCCGGCGATACAGCATCGCTCGCTCTTGCGGAGTAGAGCGCTCGCTCCGGAGTTTGTGGTAACGATACAGCAGTGCTGCCGTTGTCCCCTCGGGCACATCAAGCACCCCGCCAGCCCAACGCAATACCAGCGCATTGGCAACATCGAATACGTGCATGCGCTCACCAATGCAGTAGATGTAGTCTAATGCCCCAGCAGCCAATATGTTGTCAGGGCTGACTCCCTGCTCTTCGATACTTTCAAAGGTATCTACCTGAAAATTCCAGGTTGTTTGGCCACCCTTCACCCGAGCAGCATCAATCGGGTCATCCGCAACCGTGCTGGTTTTGAGGGCCTCATTATAGGCCAGGACGAAATATTCGTCGTACGTACCCTGGTTAAACTCGGCCTCCGATTCAATTTGGAGGCCGAGTTTAACCAGATAATCGGTCATCGCCTGCAAAATTGCGGGCGTAAAGGCATATTGAGAAATCGCACTGCGTTTTGCATAGGTCTTTACATAGTAGGGAATGCTGCCTTCGGTATAGAGGGTGGTCAGTAGCTCATTGATCGCCGGTTGAACCTTACCAATAGTGATCGGTAACCCCTGTGACAGGGTCAGATCATCGAGCCGTTCCCAGCGTTTATCATTAGCTTTGAGGCGAATGCGCTTATCGTTAAGCACCTTAGTCAGCATTTGTGCCAAAAAGTAGCGCCGGGGCTCATTCTCAACGTTACGCAGTACCGAGCTAAAGAGCCCCTTTAAATCGTCTGGTTTGACGAGATCTTGCAATACGGCTTGTTGAATCAGTACGGCATAGAGCGTGGGTCTTGAGAGCAAGAGTCGGGTCAAATCATTGAGTCCTGACGAGTTAAAGCGCTCTGTCAGTTTAGAAATTTGGCCCAAATGTCCCTGACTGGTGAGATACCCTTTAGCACTCCCATTATCTATTTGGGCATAGTAGTCCTCTGTCGCTGTTAAAGCCTGCTCTGCATAAGGATCAAGGTGAATCTGAGGGGCATTAATCTGGAGGACGAGGTCGGCAGTGTGAGAACTGTGGCTGTTCTGAGTCAAAATTGGAACCAAAGAAGAAGCCATAGATGTTACTCCCTGTAAGGTAATGAAGTCTGTCAAAAGATCAATTCAGATCAGAGGGGATTGTTACGACTATGCGGACCTATGATGCGCTGCTGTCCGCAGGTGTTGTTGAGGTGGATGGAGGATTGCTTTCAGATACTGACGCAGAAACGGCCTCTAGATCCAAAATGCCAAATTTTTGTTGAATTAATCCCCAGTTATCGATGGCCGTATCTCCGACCTGACTAACAGTCTCTAGGGAAGGCAGGGACGGGTCACCGTGACTATCCTCGCTTGGGAGAGGGGTAGCTCCACCGTCCCCCTCCGTGCTTGGGCTAAGGGAGGTACTGAACCCAAAGAGTGCCCCCAAAGCTTCCCAGTTGTCATAGACCTGCATGGCGAACCCAGCTTGCGTGGAGGCTTCAGCAGAGGCTTGTTGAACCTTCTGGATAGCGTCATCAAGTGCCTTTAGCTGCCTAGTCAGGTTGCCTTTAGCCGCTGCCAGACCTTTCTTTTGTGCATCTGTGACCTTGGCTGGATCGTTAATCAACTTTTTAGCGAGTTCATCTACTTTATTGCTGGCTTTCTGAACATCTTCTACTTCTTTAAGCACCTCCGTTTGAGCATCCCTAGCCCTTTTCGCCGCATCCATGGCCGCCAGGGCCGCGACTGACCCCAGATCAGAATTATTGGCATTGGCGGCCGAGGCTTCAGCTGCTTTGATCAGAGCCGCGACATCGATTTTGGTCTGGTTTGCTTTGTCCTCAGCGGAGGACGATTCTAGCAGGGCATCGGAGGCTATTTTCAGAGACTCAGAAATTGTGGTTTTGTCATCGGCAGTTTTTCCTGAGGTTTCTACTTGCTGTCTAAGTAACTGATTCTCCTGGGTTAAGGCTTTGTTTTGGGCTTGCAATCGTTTAATTTCTTCGGCGGTGACGTTAGTGGCTTGGGCAGCTACCTGGGCGGTCTTCTGTAGTTGTTGATTGAGAGACTGTACCTGATTCATTAAAGTAGTAGCCCCTTGCTTTGATGCAGAGAGCTCCGCTCCTAAAGCATTATTCTGCTGCTGCAGAGTTTTGTTTTGTTGTCTTAAGGTATTGGTGCTGGCTTCTAACGTAATTTTTTGTGAATTCAAAGCGGCCAATTGCCTTTGCAGATTTTGATTTTCTATCTGTAGTTGTTGGTTTTGTCTTCGTAGTTGCATCATGCTCGACTAATCCCCTCTGGTAAACCCCTAAATGCCATAACGCGCTCCTCATACCTTATATTCAGTGAGTTTGTATTCTAGTAATCGCAAGGCATCAAGCAGATTTAGCTTGCCAAAACCTGCTTTCGCATGCTTGAATCGGCGATCCAGTTTGTCGGATGTGTGTTTTAGCAGGTGTTTAATCTGGCGATCAGACAAGTGCGTGTCGTATTTTTGCAACGCGTAGGATTTGAGCAGTGCGATCGCCCCAGCAACAAACGGTGACGCATGGGATGTCCCCGTTGAAAACCCATAATCACCACCGATATGCGTGCTGTAAATATCTGTGCCAGGTGCTGCAAAATCTACCTGTTTACCGTAGGTTGAAAAGGGTGCAATTGTACCAGTTTCATCCAAAGCACCCACCGCAATTACGTGAGGCAGCGCGCCAGGGTAGTAAAGCTGCTCTCGGCCATCATTGCCCGAAGCTGCTACGATACTGACGCCTTTACGACGCGCATAATGTACAACGTCTTCGTGGGGCAGACCACCACCCGTGTGCTCAATACCCAGACTCATGTTGATGACGTTTGCGCCTTGGTCGACAGCCCACTTAATGCCTGAATTGATATTGTCGACTAAGCCTGCTCCAACCTTTCGAGTCCCTCGCTTCATAGCTCCCAACACGCGCACGGGTAAAATCTTGCATCGAGGTACGACGCCTAAAGGCATATCTAATCCCTGGCCTGCTATGATTCCAGCGACATGGGTTCCATGACCTACCTCATCTTCAGGGTCTTCGTCATAGCCTAAATAATCACCGAGAAACTTCCCAGCTCCATCGATGATATTGACAAAGTCATAGCCGGAAAGTAGAGCGTCCGTTAGCTCAGGATGATCGAGATCAATGCCGGTATCGAGCACCGCTATCGTAATTTCAGGATCGCCCTTGCTATAATCATGAGCCTCTGGTAAGTAGATCGCATCGCGCGATCGCTGATTCGTTTCGATACTCAACGCACTAGAGACGATCGGCGGCAGGTCAACAACGGCAACCTCACTTGGAGTGACCGCTTCTACATGGGGAAGTACAGAAATCGCATCGATTAGACCAGGCGGAATATCAGGGCTGTTTCTTAGAATTAAGCGGTAAGTGCGATTGAACTTGCTCCGTAGCTCGTCTTCATTCCAACCTTTACCCGCAGGTCGATATTCCCGAGTAATTTCAGCGGAACATTTATATTGATTCAGTTTGCTACTAATCTTAGGGAGAGTTTGCTGAGCTGCAGCCACGGCTTTTTCCATAGCAACATCTCCCCAATAAGGGATTTTGCCAGGAGCAACATCATGGTTCAGCGTTAGCTTAATATGAGGTCTCATAATCCAAAAGTCTATGGGTAGAATAGAGGCAGTTCTATCTGACCCATAGCTAAGTTGCCTTTAGGTAAAGACTGTCATTTATTCAAATCGAAAATCATCAAAAACACCCCACACCTTTATTCAAAAAGGTGCTTGAAAAGGTTTAATTCTCTTGACAATAGGTACCTCTATCAAGCTATAAAAGCTCCTATCAACTTACCCTGTTTGCTACAGGGCAAGTTTATGAAGTTAGGGTCTAACAAAACATAGTACGAACCTAACAGTACAGAATACGAACCTAATAGTACAAACCTATTTATTCTTTTTGCATTGCAAGCAGATGCTACCGCATAAATCTGATCATAGAAATATCAGCTTAGATATTCTTAATAAGGGGTACATGTAACCTTTTAAGGAGGCTACAGAGGTATGCATGTCCCATCAGGTCTACACTCTGACCTTACCCCAAAGGTAGGCTCCCAGCTTAGTATAGGGACAAAAGTTATAGCGCCTGGTTGACCTTGGAACGTTGCATTAAGAGGTCACAAAAGTGCGCTGCAGGAAATCACATCCATAGCGGAATAGACTCCTGGCTCTACATCCATAAGACTTGGGCATGATCGGCAGTAGGAAACGCTTGGAGAATTATTGAGCATTGGAATACTTGTATCCCATCCTGGATTCAATCTCATACTGATAAGTTTTATACCGACCATGTTGTTACGATGCAATCGGTACAAGCTGCTTTACAACAATACGATGAACTTGAATTAGACCATGCTCAACCCATTAACGAGCATACTGAAATGAAGGCACGAAAGGTAGAGCTTTTGTAACAGTTATTACTCGAATTAATTGAGTGGATCTGTGGGCATGAAACCCATAATAACAACTAGTTTTAGCAAGCCCTAGATCAGTTGTTTGAACTACAAAAATGCCGTCAAGCCAATACAGATGTTTTGGCCAATGCAGATATTTTGGTCAGTTCAAAAGGAGTGATATTCTATACCTGGTTTTGTGCCATTTGCCAATGCCGCTCAATACTCACGTCACTCAATACTCACGTCACTCATTCCCGTGACGTTATCTGTGACAGGAGAAAGGGGAGTAACGTCATCGTCGAAATTCGTATCCTGAGAAGAATGTGACGTTAGTGACATATGTGATGTTGAATTCACTATCTTGTCTATCTGATAGCAACGCTTGGAGTTAGTTCGCTCAAACTTGACCTCTATCCCGATTCCTAGCCGGTCAGGAGCAAGACGAGTTAGGACTTTACCCAGCGATCGCGCATTTCCAGTCCACCCTTTACTTTGGTGTGTCCGCTCACCTACTAACTTCTCTAATTCTGGCAATAAGTCGGTTGCGGTTCCCCTCCAAGACAGCCGAGTTTCCATCATCTGCTGAATTGCCAAGGCAACTGGGGATGCCTCAAGCGCTGTCTCATGAGCTTCCTGGCGGGTTGCCCGCAGAAACTCCCAACCGGGAGGTCAAAAAATTGCAGAAGTGGTAATCCTAATTGCTTGTTTGACGCTTCTGTTGAAAGCGTTTCAGGCCTCGCACTTAAAGGCGCTTCCTAGATGGGCGATACTGGATTCGAACCAGTGACCCCTTCCGTGTGAAGGAAGTGCGCTACCACTGTGCTAATCGCCCGTAGCTTCCTATTGTATAGCGCTACGCGCTTCAATAAAACCAATATGTTTTTGGGAAGCTAGGCACTGCATGACGTTATGGTGTTTTATATGCTAGTTACGCTAAACATCAAGACTTGCGAATGGTCTTGGGAAAAGACGCTCCAGAGTTTCTTGCAGATAACGATGAGGATAGATATCCGGCTTCTTGCTCCACACATAGCTGAGGGTTTGGTCATAGCTCCAGGTGGGATTGTGTTGGAAGCAGTAGGCCACACCGAGGGAGCCGCTGCGCCCAATTCCAGCACGGCAATGGATTAGGATGCTTTGTTTGCCCTGCTGCTGTTGCTCGTCGATCCAGTCGAGAGCCTCAAGGAGCAGGGATCCTGTGATTGGATGTTGGGCGCCATCGGTCGTCCCCAGTTTTTTGTAGGCGATGCCAGCAGTTGATGGGTAGGTCACGGTTAGTTCTTCCGCCAGGTTGAGGACGGCATCAAAGCCTAGTTGTTCGGCTTGGGAGGCTGCAATGAAGTTGCCGACGAAGATGCTGGGCATGACTTCGACGTGATTTGGGCCTTGCGTCCATAGCACTGCCTCAGATGGAGGTTTGATCTGCAATTGACCATTGACGCTGGATGACCCTGCCCATTGCCACTGAGGATCTGGGGCACTTAGACCAACACGATAGGTGTAATGAAATTTGCCTTCACTGGTCGGACGAAAGCCCCCTTCAAAGAGATAATGACCGTCCACTGTTTGAGTTTGAAAGGACAGATCAATCGGATGCCAAGTGCCTTCACTGTTGTTCTTGTTGAGAGTGTTCGTCCAAATCTGAATCTGTAGCGCCTCGGGGGGATGGGAACTAGCGATGATTACTGAAGCACCAAAGAACTCCAGCATGAAGAGAGATTTGGTCTGAAAAAGAGACGGCTGAACATTAATGAAGCGAGCGATCGCCCCAGACGTAGCTATACTCATGACTCGGATATAGGGAACTCGGGAAACAAACTACAGATGCACAGAGGCACAGAGAAAATCAAGGGAAGTGCATCAACCACAAATTAGAGCCATTCGCATCCATCTGCTCTGATCTGCGTCCATCCGCGTTCATCTGCGTTCCAATTTCTCACATATCGCTACCGCTATACCGCCATTTGCTGCCGTTGGTAGAGCGACCAGTACAGCCCCTGATTTTGCAGCAACTCGTTATGGGTTCCCCGTTCGACGATGACACCATCTTCCATTACGAGAATCAGGTCAGCGCGCTTGAGGGGCGCAAAGCGGTGAGCGATCAAGAAGAGGGTGCGATCTTTGGACGCCGTTTGCAGGTTGGCGAGGACTTGCTGCTCCGTTTCGGCATCCAGGCTGCTGGTGGCTTCATCCAGGATCAACAGCGGCGCTTTAGAGAGAAACATACGAGCCAGGGCAATGCGCTGGCGCTGGCCGCCGGAAAGGGATGTGCCCCGTTCACCGACATTAGTTTCATAGCCGTGGGGCAAGTCACAGATAAAGTCGTGGGCGACGGAGAGACGTGCTGCTTCGATGATGTCCTCAGCGGGAGCATCGGGATTGCCCAGGGTGATGTTTTCCAGAATGGAGCCGTTGAACAGGAAGTCCTCTTGCAACACGACGGCGATCTGAGGCCGCAAAGAGGACAGATCGGCGCTCTTGATGTCAAAGCCATCGACGAGGATGCGTCCTTCTTCCGGTAGGTAGAGGCGTTGGATCAGTTTAGAGAGGGTGCTCTTTCCGGAGCCACTGCGCCCCACAATGCCGACGAACATGCCCGGTTCGGCGGTAAAAGAAACACTGCGCATGATGGGCTTTTGCTCGGGTTGATAGCGAAACGTGACTTGGTCAAATACCACTTCGCCCCGCAAGGGAGGAAGAACTAAACCCGTCCCCGGTTCGGTTTCGGGAGCAACGTTGAGGATGTCGCCAATGCGATCGACCGCCAGTAGCACCTGTTGCAGCGTTTGCCAGAGTTGGATCAGGCGCAACAGCGGCCCCGTTACCCGACCGGACAGCATCTGGAACGCGACGAGTTGACCCACGGTAAGCTCTTGTTTGATCACCAGTTGTGCGCCAAACCAGAGGATGAGCAGTGCCGAAAAGCTGGTGAGGAAGTTGCCCAGGTTGTTGCTGATATTGGCGGTGGTGGTGGCTCGAAAGCCCGTGCGCACGAAGCGGGCGTATAGCCCCTCCCAGCGATCGCGCGAGGCTTTTTCTGAGGCATGGGCTTTGACGGAGTGAATCCCGGTGACAGTTTCCACCAAAAACGCCTGACTGTCCGCGCTGCGGTTGAAGGTTTCGTTGAGCCAGGTGCGCAGGATGGGCGTGCTAATCAACGTCAGGATGGCGAATAGGGGAATCACCGCCAGGGCGATCGCCGTCAACCGGATGTTGTAATAGGCCATCATCGCCAGGTACACCACCGAGAAGATGCTGTCGAGGACGACGGTGAGAGCCGTACTGGTGAGGAATTGGCGGATTTCTTCTAGCTCCTGCACGCGGGCGATGGTGTCGCCCACCCGTCGGGACTCGAAGTAGGACAGGGGCAGGCGCATCAAGTGGCGGAATAGTTGCGCCGATAGCGCCATATCCAGGCGGTTGGTGGTGTGGGTGAAGATGAACATCCGCAGGATGCCCAGTGCCGCTTCAAAGGTTGCGATGAATAGGAGAGCGATGCCCATCACATCCAGGGTGGGGAGGCTGCCTTGCACCATCACCTTGTCGATAATCACCTGAGTGATGACGGGAGTTCCCAAACCCAGGAGCTGCAAGGAGATGGACGCCACCAGCACTTCACTCAGCAGAGCGCGATATTTCCAAACCGCTGGCAGGAACCACTTGAGGCTAAATTTCTCTTGTTTTTGAACCAGTTCAGCCTGCCACAACTGCCCATCCCAGGTGGCTTCAACCATTTCACGAGGGATACTTTCGCTGGTGGCGCTGGGATTGAGAGGATCACTGACGATAAGGCGATCGCCCCGCAGGCCATAGGCCACGACCCAATGCTCCGGATTCCACCGCAGCAGTACTGGAAAGTCGAGATTCTTCAAGTCATTCCAGTTGAGAATCACCAACCGCCGCAGCTGGATGCCTAGCTTCTCTGCGGTGTCGACCAAATGCTTGGGCTGTTGGCTTCGTAGTTGGCGCTGTACCCAGTCCTGCTGGGTCGGCACGCTCAGGTACTGCGCCAGCATAGTAAGGCCTGCCGCCGCCGAATTCACCCCTGCAATGTAGGGATAGCCGGAGATGGGTTGGGGCGTATCGGTGAAGTTGGGTTGATAGCGCGATCGCACCCCCTGCCAAAATTTCTGCACCTCGTCGGTTGCCAACTCTGACCAGAGCTGCGATTCCCACACCAGCACCACAACCTCTTTGCTAGCTGCGCGGGCTTTCCAGTTATCCATCAGGCGAGGATAGTCGCCAAACCAATCCCCTGGATTCAGCCGCTGGGGATCTCCTTGATCAGGCACCAATCGAACTGTGCCTTCTAGGACGAAAAACTGCTCACCGCCGTCCTGGGTCGTCCAAATGACTTCGCCCAATTGAAAGCGGCGAATCATCGCCTGTTGTTTAACTTGGACTTGCTGCTCTGGGGTCAGCCAGCGGAGAGGGGCTTGGTTCCATTGCAGCTTCGTTGTGTATTCACTGCTGATCATCGGATGGCTCAGGGGGTTGAGAGTCGCCTAATTGAATTTGGATGGGGAGTTGCTTCACTTGTTCCGACACCCAGCGCTCAAATAACTCATCTTGCAAGGTTTGCCGGATTTTCGGATCTGCCAGGCTGGCGTTCAAAAAGCCTTCAACCCGGAAAATGCCCCAACGGCTCTCAATTTCCAGCGGCCCGACCAGGCTCCCCGGTGTTGCAGGTTCCACTTTTTCACGCAACGCTTCTGGGATGCGGGCGAACGGAATCGGCCCCATCATGCCGTTCATCACGCGATCATCCGTAATGCTATAGTCCCGCACCAGTTGCTCGAAGGCCGCCCCTTCATCCAGTTGGCTTTTCAGTTCGTCTGCCAGCTCAGCCTTATCCACAATCAATCGGGAGATCACAGCCCGATTCAGGTGAGACTTGCGTTCGACAAAATAGCCTTCAATTTGTTCGCTGGTGTGCGTTTCTTTGAGCTGTTGGAACCGGAAGTTGTTCGCAATCTGGCTATAGAACATCTCAAAGGTCAGATTGTTTTCCTGTAGCCAGGCTTGGAACTTCTCGGATCCAGTTAACTGTTGCTGCAAGCGAAAGTCGATTATCGCTTGCTCAACGGTCGTAGGGTTAATCGCAAGGTTCTCTTGCTGTAGCGATCGCTCGATTACAAACTGCCGTGCCAGGTCGCCAATAAACCCATCCAACTTGCCGCTGTCCCGTAGATAGCGAAACACTTGGGGCATGGAAATGGTCTGGTCATCAAAAATCAGAACCGACTCGGAAGACATGGGCGATCGCCATCAAAAGTACAGCACGTTCATTATGCCCAAACTCTTCCGGGAAGCACCGATCTCTTCGCAAAAGCTATTAATTTCGGTACGTAACGTCCGGATACGCTATCCCGAGCCGTTTGCAAGACTGGCTTCGGACTTTGAACCAAATGAGATCTAAAACTTACTTGCTGAAGGCAAAGCCATACTGCGCTTTCAGCAAGTAAATCTATGGTTTAGATAATGTCTTCGTGATCCTTACTCCACCCGAATGCGGGAAAGTGTAGATCCGCTGTAGTAGTGAGCCAGAATTTGGCGATAGTCTTGCCCTTGTCGCGCCATGCCATAGGCTCCGTATTGGCTCATGCCGATACCATGTCCAAAGCCACCGCCATCAATCACAAACTCAGAGGGGCGTTGGGCACCGTCGTCCGCAGACGCAACCCGGCCATACTGCGGTTGCACGGTGAATAGAGTGCTGCGCAGGTTAAACATCCGCCGCAGCTCGTTACCCGAAACCGTCGTTTCTCCCGCGTCGCCGACAACCCGCATCGTGACCACACGTCCCCGTGGTGTCAGGCGCTGGGGTTCAAATGCAATCACATTGCCTACGCTGGGAATCGATTGCTGGATCTGGTTGGCCGAGAGCCGAACCTGCCAGCGAAAGACCGGGGCTTCCTGATCATAGTCAGGTACCCCACGTAGGTAGGGTAGTGGGCTTTGCCACACATCCTCAACATTCTCGGTGTGGCCGCCAGAGGAGGAATGGAAAACCGCGTTGATAATGCGTCCATCGAAGGTCAACACCTGCCCCTCAGTTGCTTTCACTGCAGCCTGAGTGGTTGCGGCTTCCTCTTCTAGCCCGGCATAGACTTGCCAGCGCGTCGTATCGCCGACATCGAAGATGGTGTTCGCGCTGGTTTGGCGCTGGTAGAGGGCGTAGGAGCGAGCAGCTACGGCCTGTGCCTTGAGCGCTTCCATCGGCCAGTTCGTGGGGACTTCGGCTCCCACCACACTGTAGAGATACTCTTCCAAATTCACGTAGTTGACGACGGTCAAGCCCTGAGCTGTCGGCACCACCCGTGCCCGCCCGCGATACCACTTACTGCCAATCCAAACAAACCCATCGTTCGCTGGTTCAATCCATAGAGCATCGGCCTGCCAGTCTCCCAACTGTACCCCGCCTCCGATGTAACTGGCGGTCAGGGCGGTGCCACCGCGAATTTCACCGAGCACCTGACCGGAGCTGTCGGTCACAACGGTATCGGTGTGGCCACCAACCTGGGTTTGCTGCACATCCTCTTCGATCGCCACCCGCATCTCCAGATCTTCGGCCTGGGCGGGTGAGGCGATCGCCATCCCTAACAACAGGGACAACGATGCAGACGCAAGTCCCAACAATGCTTGGGGACGAAACGCTCGGAATGAAGGGGATTGGGATATTTGACTGTTCACAGCTAACTCACCTGAATGATGTATTAATCTACCTGGAACCTGGGAATCTGGGCTGGGTTGAATCCTGATTTTGCAGAATGCCCTGATTTTGCGGAATGTCTAACAGGGCGTTTGAATTCATAGAGATGAACTGGTTATAGAAAGACCAGCAGAATCCTTGAGAACCGGATGGGAAATCGCTCGGAGAAACCGAACGCATTCCTAGATGCACGCCGCCAGTAAAAAGTGCCCGATGAAATAACGCTAGTGGTAGTAGCTATCCAGCGATAGTGGCTACCGACTCAGAAGAAGGCGATCGCCCAATTACGTTTCCATGCTGGACAACGTGACGGATCTAATAAGCTCGACAGCAACTCAGCCAAATCAACAGGCTAGTAGAAGCAACAGGTGCAAAGGGACTGAGAATTCCCCCGCTTGTTGAACCCAAAGCTGCCCATCAATATAGCAGCCTCCCTCGAATTTATTGCGGCAAAATCCATAACGTTGTGGTTGGGGATCAGGGTATCCTCAACCAGTCAGTGGGCTTCAATAGTATGCAGGCTGGCGATCCGTATGTCAGTATAAATCTGAAAGATTGGCCAAATTTTTTCACCCCATATTTTTTTCACCCCATATTTTCTTTTTTCATCCAAATCCTCTTAATCCTTTCTTCTTAGGCATCTTTCATATGCTTACTGTTCAGAATTGGTCTAAAGGGGGAGCCACAATCTGTTCCAGGTAACGGCGACCCAACGCTAGCCTCTGGCGGATTTATGGGGGGACGATCTAGACTCGATCTCTAAGGTCAATTCTTAGATCGATAGAGTCAAAAAGCGTAAGGGTTTGATTCCTATAATCTGATCTCTGTATTTGAGATTTCTAAATCTGAGATCCCTAAAGCTAAAACAGCTATCTAGAGCAACCATTGGGAGCGATTCGAGTTTTGCAACTTACCTTTTTGGGAACCAGTTCGGGCGTACCCACGCGATCGCGCAACGTCTCCAGCATTGCCCTGCGTTTGCCGCAGCGGGCAGAAGTTTGGCTGTTTGATTGTGGCGAAGGAACCCAACATCAGATCCTTCGCAGTGACGTAAAAATTAGCCAAATCACCCGCATCTTCGTCACCCACATGCATGGCGACCATATTTATGGCTTGATGGGATTGCTGGCAAGTTGTGGATTGGCAGGTAATCCCAGCCGCATCGATATCTACGGCCCACCCAAGTTGAACGATTATCTGCAAGCCTGTCGTCGCTATTCCCAAACGCACTTTTCCTATCCCGTTAAAGTCCACACCGTCCATCCAGGGCTGCTGTTTGAAGACGAAAACTACACGGTACATTGCGCCCCGCTAACCCACCGAGTTCCGGCCTTTGGCTACCGTGTCAGCGAAAAGGACAAACCCGGACGCTTCGACGTGAGCCGAGCCACGAAGCTAGGAATCCCTCCCGGCCCCATCTACGGTCGGCTGAAGCGCGGGGAAGTGGTGGAACTGCCAGATGGTCGCATCATCAATGGTGCCGATCTCTGTGGCGAACCCCAAGTGGGACGGAGCTTTGCTTACTGCACCGATACCATTTACTGCGACGAGGCGGTGGAACTGGCAACCGATGCCGATGTGCTGATCCATGAAGCAACCTTTGCGCACCAGGATGCGGAGATGGCCTATCAGCGCCTACATTCCACCTCCACCATGGCTGCCCAAACAGCACTAACTGCCGGGGTTCAACAATTGATCATGACCCACTTTAGCCCCCGCTATGCGCCGGGAAATGCCATTGTGCTGGATGATTTGCTGACTGAGGCTCAGGCCATTTTCCCCAACACAGTCATGGCTCACGATTTCTATACCCACGCCATTCCCCGCCGCGAGACCAAGCAAATGGCTGAGGTTTCTTCCTGACCTTTCATAAGGACTTGTAATAAGGACTCGGCACCGCGCTTGCGAACCGTATGCCCTCCCCCATTCCAATAGCATCAGCCATTATGTTAGGGTTTGTGCCTACGTTCAGTTTCCTGGTTCTATGATTGCTCCCACTGACCTGTTGTGGGCGCTGATTGGTCTGATTTTGACCATCGGCGGCACCTTCCTCGAAGCATTTATTACCAACCCACCCTGGGCATGGGCACAAAGTGGGCTGCAACCCCAATCTCTGGGGGTGACGTACCAGGTGGGTGCGGTGCTCCTAGTGGGGTGTCTGGGCGGGAAAAATGCTGCTGCCATTTCACAAATGGCCTATTTGCTGTTGGGCTTACTCTGGCTCAATATCTTTGCCGAAGGGGGTGGATTGGACTATGTGCATCGCCCTGGCTTTGGCTATCTGCTGGGATTTGTGCCTGGTGCCTGGATTTGTGGAAACCTAGCATTTCGAGTTCCGGTACGGCTAGAGTCGTTGGCGTTTAGTAGCCTGTGTGGGCTGCTAGCGATCCATACGGTTGGGCTGGGATATTTGGCGATCGCCCACTCGGCGGAATGGCTCAATGCCCCCATCCCTTCGTTTGGCGAGCTGGCTTTTACCTATTCCATCAGCCCCATGCCCGGCCAACTTGCCATTGTCTGTGCCGTTACCGTTATTTCCTTTGTCCTACGCAATCTATTGTTTTACTGAGTAGATAGCTATCAATCCACCACGACCTAAGATGTGAGAAATATGGCTACAACGCCCTGTTGACCGAGACTACACGGGCGATCGCTTACTTCTGCCTTGGATTAGACACCCGTCAAAAATGCTCGATCCAGAAGTGGAAATGCACCATTTTTTCCAGGCCAATGTCCCATTGAACTTTATGGCCTTATGCGTTGAAATATAGAACCCAATCATCTTTTTGGAAGCCGCGCGCCGCGCGGCTTCCAAAAAGATGATTGGGTTCTACCTAAGCGCGTAGCGCTATAGGATGAAGAAATGTGTTTGAAGTATCCAAGCAAAACATGCGCCTGAGAAATCTATGGTTTTGGACGGTGGCGCTGCTGGGCATTGTGATTGACCAGTATACGAAGCTCCTCACTGTCCGTTATTTCGAGCTGGGAGAGAGCCGCCCCATTTGGGAAGGTGTTTTCCATCTCACCTATGTGCTTAATGAGGGCGCAGCCTTTGGGGTGTTAGAAGGACGAACAGCGTTGCTGCGATCGCTCTCTCTCCTCGCTAGTCTAGGATTGGTCGTCTTTGCTATCGCCTCACGGCTGACCCGCTGGGAGCAAATCGGCTTTGGATTGATTTTGGCTGGAGCCTTTGGCAACGGAATCGATCGCTTTCTCAATGACGGTAGCGTGGTCGATTTCTTTCACTTCATATTGATCAACTTTCCTGTTTTTAACTTTGCCGATATTTTTATCAATCTCGGCTTGATCACCATTTTGATTTGTATGTTTCGCCAGCCAATGCCTACGGCAAACGGTAATGGTAAGGGCGATCGCAACGGTGGTAATGGCAAGAAGAGGAATTGAAACGGAGGTTAGGCTGCATTGCCTGTCCGCTTCGTGGAATAATCAAGAAAGGAATCTTAAAGAAACCTTTCAGAAAGCGGGGCGATTGGATCTATGACTGCACCAACTATTGAAGAAGATGCACTCGATCGCTATGAATGCGCCAACTGCGGCTATGTCTATGAGCCAACCCGTGGCGACAGCTCCAACAGTGTTGCAGCCGATACACCGTTTACTGAATTGCCTGAGGCTTGGCGCTGCCCGGTCTGCGGTGCTGGCAAGCCCCGATTCAGTAACATTGGCCCCAAAGGTTCGCCGTCTGGTTTCAAAGAAAATCTAAACTATGGGTTTGGCTTCAATGCCATGCCTCCTGGTCGCAAAAATGCCCTCATTTTCGGGGTGCTTGCGTTGGGTGTATTGTTCTTTCTCAGCCTCTATGGTCTGCGTTAGAACTGTTCCGAAAGTCTAGGAATCCTGTTTCCCGGTTGTTTTACTTCCGGCAAGCAGCTATCCCAGTGTCGTTTTCCCATCGGCATGGATCCAGGGGAAACGATCGGCTCTCTATCCTCCACGAGCTTATCCCTCGTAAGCCTATTGCTTACAAGGCTGTCGCTCACCGTCGTTCGTTGTTATCTGTCGTTTAGAACAATTCCATGCGTGGACTATTAAACAATTTGGTACGGGTTTTGGTAGTGGCGATCGCAGTCCTGTCTGCAGGATGTAGCCGCGCCTATCTCCCTTCCCTTGAAGTCAATCCGTGGCAGGCCATTTCCCTGCCCACCGAAGCCACCCTCTCGGACATTGCCTTTACCGGTGATCCGCAGCATGGTTGGTTGGTCGGAAAAAATGCCACGTTGCTGGAGACCAAGGATGGGGGCGAAACCTGGGAAGAGCGGCAGGTCAGCCTGGACGATGACCAAATTTACACTTTCACTTCCGTGAGCTTCAGCGGCAATGAAGGCTGGATTGTTGGTGAACCCAGCATTTTGCTGCACACCAACGATGGTGGTACATCCTGGTCGCGTATTCCCTTGAGCGAGAAGCTTCCCGGTTCTCCCGATACCATCATCGCCCTGGGCAAAGAGTCTGCTGAGATGACCACCGATGTGGGCGCGATCTACCAGACAAAAGATGGTGGTCGCACCTGGAAGGCGATGGTGCAGGAAGCGGTTGGCGTATTGCGGAACATCGCGCGATCGCCCGAAGGTGGCTATGTTGCCGTTTCGGCTCGGGGGAATTTCTACTCCACTTGGGAGCCTGGGCAAGATGCCTGGGTTCAGCACAACCGCACCAGTTCACGCCGCCTGCAAAATATGGGTTATGCACCTAATGGCAAGCTGTGGCTACTGGCACGGGGTGGCATCGTGCAATTCTCTGAGCCCAACAGCTTGGAAGATTGGCAGGAGCAGTTTTCTCCAGAGTTTTCGACCAGTTGGGGATTGCTAGACCTCGCCTACCGCACTGAGGAAGAGGTATGGGTGGCAGGCGGCAGCGGCAACCTGCTCATGAGCACCGATGGGGGAGAAACTTGGCAGAAGGATCGCGATGTCGAAAATATTCCCTCGAATTTCTATCGCATCGTTTTTCTGGACGACGAGCATGGATTTATTCTGGGACAAGGCAGTACAATGCTGCGCTATATTTCCCCAGAGGAAGCCGCCTAGCTTGTGTGCAACCATTGATGTTCCTGCGCGATGTTTCAGGAACATCACACGCCCCAAAATACTTCAGCCCGTAGCTTGTAGCGTTGTCCTGCGTATTTGAATTGGAACGGAGCGGTATTTTAAGCTCCTATATTACGGGGCTTTCAAATACTTCTTGAGTTTTATCTCAGCGCGTAGCGCCATAGGCCGGGGATCACATAGGGAATGTAATGACTGAAATGCTGTAGACGGGGTAGCAGAAGGTTGGCTGTCTCAGTGCTTGAACAAATGGCAACCATCCTTGCGAATCTATGAATTCCCTTGTTTGACTATCCCCCACTCCCGTATCATGAGTAATAACTGATCGCATTTTAGATAAGCCGGAGGCATCCGAGAAATGGCAGGTACCACTGGGGAAAGACCATTTTCAGACATCATTACTAGT
>JBCBSJ010000030.1:0-34639 GCA_039819245.1 Cyanobacteria bacterium J06638_20 | reverse complement strand
GGGGAATGGGACGCTGGCGAAATCTACCCAGATCTCAACACAATGGCTGCATGCATCGCCGCTCTTGGCACGGTGATTCTTGACGCTGATGAATTCACCGATGATGATGAGATGATCAAGCCGGAATGTCGTGAACGGGCGATCGCATTACTCACCGAAATCATTGGCGACAAAATCGAGGCGGAAGTAATTGTTGAAACAGCTGGATGGGGCTAACGCTGTATCACTCGATGTACCAGAGCGGTTACCGTTAAGCGTGGAAATCCTAATCTCTGCCTAGTCATTCAAACCTCGGAATTCAACGTGCTCGCCATTTGGCAAGAGGCCTCTTAAAGCGTGAAAGTGTTTCTATGACTGGCTCGGCGAGATCGATTACTGCAGAACTCCCTCTCCTGGAGACCAAGCTCTACCTCCCCAAATGGTCTGCTGACCGGGTCTCGCGCTCAAGACTGATCGATCGCATCCACCCGCAGCGCAAATTAACACTGGTCTCCGCCCCAGCAGGGTTTGGTAAAACGACGCTGCTAGCCGAATGGGTAGCAGCTGTGCCAAAGAGACCCGTTGCCTGGGTTTCCCTCGATCAAAGCGACAATGATCCTGCTTTTTTCTGGACGTACCTGATCACTGCGCTGCAAAACATTCAACCCGGTTTGGGTGAGCGATCGCTCTCGTTACTGCAATCCCCGCAACCGCCCCCGATTGAGTCGGTCTTGATGACGTTGCTCAATGAACTGACTGCCGTTGAAGTGGATTTTGTTCTGATCCTTGACGACTACCATGTGATCGAGACCCAGGCCATTCATGGTGGGATCGGCTTTTTGCTGAGCCATTTACCGCCCCAAATGCATCTGATTATTGCCAGCCGTGCCGACCCACCTTTATCCCTGGCGCGTTTAAGGTCTCATGGAGAATTGACCGAGCTTAGGGTGAGCGATCTGCGATTCACACCGGACGAAGCGGCGGCTTTTCTTAATCAGGGGATGGGGTTAGAGATTTCGGCTGTGGAGGTGTCTGCCTTGGAGCAGCGAACCGAAGGCTGGATCGCCGGACTGCAACTCGCGGCGCTATCCCTACAGGGGCGCGAGGATATCTCTGATTTCGTGGCGGTGTTTTCGGGAGACGATCGCTACATTGTGGACTATCTGTTGGAAGAAGTCTTGCAACGGCAACCCGATCGCGTCCGTCGCTTTCTGTTGCAAACCGCTATTTTGGAGCGCTTAAGCGGTTCGCTCTGTGATGCTGTTACCGATCAAAACGGTGGCCAGGGAATGCTGGAAACGCTGGAGCGTGGCAACCTGTTTCTCATTCCGCTGGATAACAAGCGCCAATGGTACCGTTACCATCACTTGTTTGCCGATGTGCTTCAGGCCCATGCCCTGATGGAGTGGCCAGAACGCCTGCCCAGCTTACACGGACGAGCCAGTACATGGTACGAGCAGCATGATCTGTTTTCTGATGCGATTCGTCATGCCCTATCTGCCCAGGATTTTGAGCGAGCGGCAGGTTTAATCGAGCAGATGTGGCCGACCATGCGTCGGCGTCAGCGCGAAACCACGGTGCTGGGCTGGATCACGTCACTCCCTGACGCCCTGATTCGCAACCGACCCGTCCTCAGCGTTGCCTACGCCCTAGTGCTGTTGAACGATGGTCAGTTAGATGCGGCTGAATCCCGCCTGCAAGACGCAGAACGATGCCTGGGAGTAGCCACAGATTTACAGGAACCGCGAGCGATTGAGAGCGTTGTAACGGACGACGCACAGTTGCGGTCTTTACCTGCCTCCATCGCCAATGCCCGTGCCTATCGGGCTCAAGCGCTAAGGGATGTGTCTGGCACTGTGACCTATGCTCAGCAGGCTCTCGAACTGTTGCCAGACGATGAGGAGTACGAGCGAGGTACAACCGCCGCCCTGCTTGGACTCGGCTACTGGACCAGCGGTAGGCCAGAAGCTGGCTACCGTTCCTTTGCTGAGGGTCTGGCGATTTTCAAGCGGATGGGTCTGACTCAGATTGCCATTGGTGGCACCTTGATACTGGCGCAGATGGGCATGGCTCAAGGGTGTCTCCACCGGGCCATTAATAGTTGTGAGCAGTCCTTACAGTTGGCAAAAGAGCAGGGCGACCCGGTGCTGCCGGGGACGCCAGAACTGTATTTAGCCTTGAGTGAACTGCGCTACGAACAAGGCGATCTAGCGGCAGCTAGCCAACTGTGGTTGAGCGGTGAAACGCTACGTCAGCGGGCGTCGCTATCGGGGGCTAAATATCTTTGGTGGGTGGTGCAGGCACAATTGAAAGCCGCCGAGGGCGATCTAGAGACCGCCCTTGACCAGCTTCAAGAGGCGGAGCAGCTCTACTACCGGACGCCTATTCCGGTTCCAGATGTGCGCCCGACTCAGGCTTTAAGGGTGCGGTGGTGGTTGCGGCAGGAGAGGTTGGCGGAAGCGCTGGGCTGGTTGCAGGAGTGTGGTTTGTCGGTAGATGACCCGCCAGATTACCTACGCGAATATGAACACCTGACCTTGGCCAGAGTCTTGATCGCTCAGTACAGGCGCGACGGCACAAATGAGCTGATTCATCAGGCGATCGCACTCCTGACTCAATTGCTAGCCGCCGCAGAAACCCAGGAGCGCACGGGGAGCATTATCAAAATTCTGGTGGTTCTGGCTCTGGCGAGGGAGGCGCAGGGGAATGTGTCGGCTGCCGTCACGTCGCTAGAACGCGCCCTTACCCTAGCCGAACCAGAGGGACACATTCGCATCTTCGCAGAATGTGGAACCCCGATGGTGCAACTGTTGCAGGAGTGCATGAATCGCAACATCACCCCAACTTACACCCAGCGGCTATTGACTGCCTTAGAAACCTGGGGACAACCACAGGATGCTGCTCCTACAGCTTCTGTTGGCGCTTCTCCCCAACCACTGATCGAACCCCTCAGCCAACGGGAACTGGAGGTTCTCCGACTGCTCAACACTGAACTGTCTGGCCCCGAAATCGCCAATGAACTGGTCGTGGCTTTGAGTACTGTGCGCACTCACACCAAGCGCATCTACAACAAACTCAATGTCACCAATCGTCGGGCTGCGGTGAAACGAGCGGGAGAGCTAGATCTGCTTTAGCGATCGCGCAACGCCCCTCACTCGACTAAACGCATAATCGGATAAAGCAGGGTTGTTCGATCCAACATAAATTTGGAATTCGTTCGTTCAACAATCTACGAACGCCTTGAACGCCTCATTTTCTGGAATAGGGCAAGCTCTGGCTACGGGATAATAGAGGCGATAATCTAAAGCACACCCTAACTCCAGCTATTGATAACTGACGGTTTAGCCATCCCATCGGAGCAAGCATGATTGAAACGGTTGTTGGTGCGATCGCTGCCCCTATTTTTGAGCAAGTTTGGAAGGCCGGAGGTGCCGTTGTTGACGACATCAAGAAGACCTATAGCAAGGTCGAAGCCATAAATAGGTTGATTGAAGCAAGTCAGCAATACGAACAACGCTATGCCAAACGTCACGGCCAGATCAAAATCATGCCGGGATTGATGAAAGAACCTGTGCCCTTGGAGTCCGTCTACACGGCTGTAAAGCTACTGGATGACTGGGATAAACGCTATTTTCGTACTGAGCAGGATTTGGAAGATGCCTATCGTGAGGCTGGACGGCGCAATTTCCAGATTGGCTCGGACAAACGACAGGATGGCATGGGTATTGCCAGTCAGGAACGATTCTTGATGGTGTTGGGGGGGCCAGGGATTGGGAAGTCTACGTTTTTGCGAAAAATTGGAGCAGAAACCCTCAAAAAGGATGGGCAAATCGGGCAGGGATTGATTCCAGTCCTGATCGAACTGAAGACCCTAAAAGAGGAGGACATCAATCTTGCAACGGTGATTGCCAATGAGTTTGATATTTGTGGTTTTCCCGCAGCGACAGCCTTTACCGATAAGGCTCTGGAACAGGGCAAGCTGATGATTTTGCTGGATGGTCTGGATGAAGTGCCCAGCCAAAATTTCAACCCGGTGATTGAATGCATCGAGGATTTTGTCGATCGGTATGACCGCAACCATTTTGTTGCCTCCTGCCGGATTGCTGCCTATCACAGCAGCTTTAAGCGGTTTACCGATGTCACCATTGCTGAGTTTGACGATGACCAAATCCATCAGTTTATCCAGCACTGGTTTAGTTCGGAGCTAGACCAGCAAGAACAAACCGCTGACCAATACTGGGAACTACTATCTAGCTATGACCACAAAGCCACGAAGGAACTGGCCCAAACCCCTTTGCTGCTGACGTTTTTGTGTTTGGTCTATGACCGGGAGCAAACCTTTCCCCAGACCCGCAGCACCCTATATGGGGATGCCCTCAATATTTTGTTGAAAGATTGGGCGGCCCAAAAGCGGCTGGAACGTGACCCCATCTACAAGGGATTTCATCCAGAGTTGGAAAAAGAGCTATTGGCTGAGGTCGCCTATATCAGCTTTTGGGAGAATCAACTGTTTTTTTCTAAGGTCGACATTACCGACCGGATTTCGGCCTTTCTCTCAGACACCCTAGATGCTCCTAAGCATTTGGATGGGGAAGCCGTATTGAAGGCGATCGAGGTGCAGCAGGGCATTTTGGTGGAACGCGCCACCAACACCTATTCCTTTTCCCTCCTGACGATTCAGGAGTATTTGACGGCGCTGCATATCAGCAATGATTGGGATACCCTCGCCAACGACATGGTTGAGCAATATGCCTGTGATGAGCGGTGGCGAGAGGTATTTTTGCTGACCGCCGGATTACTGCAGAAAGGCAGACAAAAGACCCTGTGGGCAAAGCTGGAGCAAACTGCCCTCGCCAAAGCAATGACAACGTCAAAAGTCAAAGCGCTGGTTGAATGGGCTAACCAGCTAACCGATACGCAACATCAAGGGCTAGGGAGTAGAGCGTCAGTACTATATATTGCCAGCGCCAGTGCCCTCGCTAGCGCCAGAGCTAGTGCCCTCGCTAGCACTGGCGCTAGAGCGAGAGCCAGTGCTAGAGCTAGTGCCCTCGCCAGCGCTAGAGCGAGAGCCAGCGCTCTAGCCAGCGCCAGCGCCAGTGCCCTCGCTAGCGCCCTCGCCCTCGCCAGCGCCATCGACAGCGCCCTCGCCATCGCCAGCGACAGCGACAGCGCCATCGACAGCGCCCTCGCCCTCGCCAGCGACAGCGCCATCACCGGCGCCAAGGCGGTTGATATCCTTATCCGAGAACAGATTTTTAGGACACGAAATTTGAGTCAGTTACCGCAATGGCTTGAACAACTCTCAGATCAAATTCCTAGGTCTGATGCATCGTCTAACGAATGGTGGCAATGGGCTAATGACCTCAACTTGGCTTTCCTGACAGGATTTGATTTGACTAAGGAGATGATTAATCTGTCTTACGAGGATGCCGAAGCTTTGAGAGATCATCTGTATGTCACGGAGTTATTGATCCGCTGTAAAGATGCTGCCACTCGTGCGCCCAAGGCCGACTGGGAAGCTGTAGAGGCACGGTTGCTGACCTTAGAAGCCCCACCGGAAAGAGTTAATCCTTGAGGTTGGAGCCTGTCACGCTTGCAAGTCCTGCATTGCCCTCATCCCCCAACCCCTTCTCCCAACGGTGGGCGAAGGAGAGTAAAACAGTTCAAAGTTTTTCTCCAACATTGGAAGAGAGATTTAGAGAGAGGGCAAAAAAATGACATGCTCCAATGTCCAACAGCCTGATCAACATCACATCCCCTTCTTCACCACACACTCTTTCCCTGGCGAAGTTTGTTGAGTTTCACCATCATAATCCCCACATCGCTCAACCATTAATCCCCACATCTGGGGACAACGGCTCCCCATGTCCGTTTGTATTTTTGAGTTGTTAACGCGCTAGTCGTGATTAGAGAAGGCGATAGCGAAGCGTAGTTCGTAACTCCCATGAGTCAACCACACCCTTCAACCGACGATCGCCATCCCCTTGAGCAATATGAAATTCGTATCAAGGGACATCTTGATCAGCGCTGGAGTCATTGGTTTGGGGGATTTGCGTTGGCGCAACGCCACTCCGATAGGAGTATCGCGCTCAAAGACAACGGTGAAACACTGTTGTCCGGCTCGGTGGTGGATCAGGCTGCGCTCTACGGCGTGCTGATTAAGGTGCGTGATTTAGGGTTGCCGCTGATCTCGGTCATGCCGACCCAACTCAAACAGGCAAAAAGCTTGGACAAAGGAGAACAAGCATGAATTTGCAGAAGCAGATACTGACACTAGAAACGAAAGCGAAGCTCTCGACGTTATGGATGTTTTATCTCTTCAATACGATATTTCGGGACATCCATGAATTTATTGAGCCTGGGTTCATTGAAAAGGCGATGACCGGGACATTCAATGGAACTCAAATTACAGAGCAACTGTTGCTTTTTGGTGGTTTCGTGGTCGAAGTGCCGATCGCCATGGTGCTTTTCTCTCGACTATTGCCCTATGGCGCAAACCGTTGGGCAAACATCATCGCCGCTGCGATTACCTTCGCGTTTGAAATCAACAACGGCACCACCGATTTAGACGATACCTTTCACATGGTCATCGAAATGGCCGCGCTGTGCTTCATCATTTGGTCGGCATGGCGGTGGCGGAACCCAGATCCCAAGCACTACTCAATCCGTCAGGAAGCATGATTCTTGTGAACATGCCTTAGATACGAGAGATGCAGAAACCATTTAACTAAATCAACGAGGATGTGATGAACACTTCAGCTAAATTCTGGAACAAAACCGCCGAAGGTTATTCAAGACAACCGATCGCGGATGAAGCCGCCTACCAGAAGAAACTACAGGTCACGCGGGAGTATTTTCAGCCCAGTATGGACGTGCTGGAGTTTGGTTGCGGCACCGGATCGACAGCCATTGCTCATGCGCCGTATGTGCAACATATCCGAGCGATTGATTTCTCAGCAAACATGATTGCGATCGCCCAAGCGAAAGCCGACGCCCAGAACATCCAAAACGTCACCTTCGAGCAAGCCAGCATTGACGAACTGCACGTCCCCGACTGCACTTACGATGCCGTATTGGGCTTGAATGTTCTACACCTACTCGAAAATAAGGAAGAGGCGATCGCCAAGGTCTATAATATGCTCCAACCTGGCGGACTCTTCATCACCAGTACCCTGTGTCTGGGAGATACGATGGCTTGGTTCAAGCGGATTGCACCCATTGGTAAAGCCTTGGGACTTTTCCCGTTAGTCAAGGTCTTTACGATAAAAGACTTAGAGAAACGTTTGACGGATGCGGGGTTTGCGATTGATTACCAATGGCAAGCGGGTGATTACAAGTCGCCAATCGGTAGAGCGGAAATCATGTTTATCGTGGCTAAGAAGGCGGAGTAGCGTTGAAGGTTGGAGACTCATGAAAAAAGTTGCTGTATTTGGTAATACGGGCGGTGGAAAGTCTACCCTCAGCCGACGCCTGGCGGAGATGACGGGGTTGCCCTGGGTGCCCCTCGATTCCATCCAGTTCCGACCGGGCGGCAACGCTGTGCCCCACGCTGAGTTCAAAGCTGCCCACGATTCGCTGCTGCTGCAAGACCAGTGGATCGTAGATGGCTTCGGTTCCATAGATACGCTGTGGAACCGACTAGACACCGCCGATACCCTGGTGTATCTCGATCTGCCGGTATGGCGACATTACTGGTGGGTGACGAAGCGATTCCTGAAAGGGGCTTGGGTACTGCCTGCTGGCTGGCCGGAAGGGAGCCCATTGCTGAAAGGGACGCTGATTTCCTACACCACGGTTCGGTTATGCCATACCAAACTGACGCCCAAATATCGGGACTATGTGGCGAAAGCTCAGGCAACAAAGCAGGTTTACCATCTGCGATCGCGCCGAGACATCGCTCAGTTCTACCAGACCATCGCCGCACAAACTGACGTGATGTGACCCAGAGTTGAACCCTGGCTCAAGTCACTCAATTTTGGGACGAGAGCGCAGAGAAATACGCTAAGCAGCCCATCGCTGCTGAAGTCGCTGATTAGAAAAAAGTTAGCGATCGCCCCTAAACCTTCTACCCTCACTTGCAAGGGAACAGCGACTGCATAGGTTTTTCTGATCCAGATTATGAACTGGGGTCTGAACCACTCCAGAGTTTTGGAAAGTTTGCTGCATTCGTACCAGGATTCAGCGATGTTCCCTTCTACATAGTTCGTCTGATGTTACGCCCATTCCTCGTCGGGCCATTGGCCATGCTACAACGACCGTTTTGAAGAGCGGGAGGGTGCAATGGCCGACATCTATCGCTTCTAAGTGAGAGGCATTTGGGCGATCGCTAGCCAGACTGACGTTGCTGGCTTAACCCTACAGTTTCAACCCGATAGCACGGACTATCCCGGCAGCCCCATTGTCGAGCAAGCGGCCTCGACCTTGGCTTGCCATTGCTTTTCATCCATCGAATCAACACAGCGTATAGCCCTCTGCAACCAGAGGGTTGATTTAACCATGCTATTAAAAACGACAATCCCCACATTAGACCGTTGGAGCACGGCTCCGAGTATCGACACTCTTCGCTCGCTCTACGATTCATCTGCTCCTCAATGGCACGACATTGTAGCCCGTCTGGGTCAGCTCCACAATTATCAGCGTCTGTTCGAAAGTCACGCGGTGCGCGATCGCTTGAGTCATCTTGACCAGACCTCTCAAATTCTCGACTGTGGGATGGGAACCGGAGCCTTCAGTCTTGCGCTTTTAGACAGTATCGATCAGCCAGCCCATGTCTCCGGCGTCGATATTTCCTACCCCATGCTGACCCAGGCTCAACAGGTTCTGGAAAATCGCTGCTCGACCCTCGATTTGAGATGGGGAGATATCAGGCGCTTGCCCTTTGCCGATAACTCCTTCGACGCAGTCATCTTTGCCCATGTCCTAGAGCACATGGCCGAGCCTGTCGAAACGCTGCGTGAGATGGTTCGAGTCCTAAAACCCGGTGCCCCTCTAATTGGATCAGTCACTCGTAAAGGCCTAGGGCAAGTCCTTATGTCCTTGCGATGGCACAACCGAGGGTATACCTCCAATCATCTGGACTTTTTCTTACAAGCAGCAGGGCTTGAGGCCATACAGTCGTTTGACTATGGCACGGGCTGGTCGAAATGGATGTGCATCGCCACGATCGGTGTGAAGCCAAAATAGCTGAAACGAGTTCAATTCAATGTCTAATATCAAATCCGGTTGAAGAACCCAACTATATACCCGCTGGCTTCGGCTACGCTCAGCCAGCTAGTTGCTATGTGGCATAAGTGTATTGCTATGTGCCCTGAGCGTAGTCGAAGGGCACAGTCTTAAAAGGCCAATTCTTTTCCAGAATTCTCCTTACATCATTGGAGTGGATGGGGTGATTAAGCGCGCATAAATTTTAGAGGGTTCCCGAATTAAGGGCGTAATAATGAGCTCAGCATTGAGGGAGTCTCAAGATGCGGGAGCGATTCCAGCAGTGGTTGCCAAAGATCAAGAGCAACAAGGGGCGGGTGATGGGAGCGATCGCCACTCCGGTCTTGCTCTGGATAGTGCTGTGGCTCTGGGTTCTCCCCGAGCGTAGCCTTCAGTCAGATCACGATCGCCTATCCCAAAACGAAAGCACAACCCTTACTCACCAACGTCGTACAAACCTCATCAGTGGTCTTGGGGCGATCGCGACGGTTACCGGAGGATTCTTCCTGTTCCTCAATTTCCGCAGTGCTAACAGCAATGCAGAGATAGCCAGCCTCAACGTTGCTGGGTTGAGCGATGCTGACTTTAGCGATGCTGATCTCAGTGGTACTGACCTCAGCGGTGCTGACTTTATCAATGCCAACCTCAGCGGTGCCAACCTTAGCGGCGCTAATCTCCGGTATGCCAATCTCAGTGGTGCCGACCTCAGTGGTGCCAATCTCAACTGTGCTGAGCTCCGATATGCTGACCTCAGTGGTGCCAACCTCCGGTATGCTAATCTCACCCGTGCCGATCTCCGGTACGCCAACCTCAGCGGTGCCGACCTTAACTGCACCCTACTCAGCGATGCCAATCTGAGTGATGCCAACCTCAGTGGTGCGTTGCTGTTCTTTATCAATTTGCGAGAAGTTCTAAATCTCGAACCGCTTCAACTAGAAGCGCAACCTTCGCCGTTTTTATGTAATGTTGCGCTGCCTTCTTATTCCCAGCAACCAGATGTGAACCCCAATCGTAGCTGCGATCGCATTCCCTACCTTTTGAGCGATCGCTATGATATTTCACTCGAAGAGGCCCAAGGGATAGTCGATGAAGCGCGACAACACCGATGGGACTAACCAAAATATGTCTCCTTTTCAGAGCTTTGGGCCTCTTAGGCAGCACTCACAATAGCCTGGATCAAGGAGAAGAAATTGTGAGGGTAACTGCCGACACTCTCTATTTTAGACCTCACAAATTCCTCACCTTTTTGGCTCAAACTTGGAAGTAAGCAATAGGATGCTTTTTTGCTGACACGTCCGGAGCCAGGATCTGGAGGCAAGCATTCTGGCTCCGGACGTGTCAGCTAGAGCGTTCTCATTGGATACCCTTCTACAGGAGGTTTCCTATGGTGAATCAAAAAATTGTTCTTCTAGATGGCAGAGGCCCAGGCGACGACGACCTGCTCCCAGTGTTAGACACGCTCATGGACGAGCTGCACAGCAGTGGCGCAACGGTGCAGATGTTTCCATTGAAAGACATCAAGATGGGCTCCTGTATCGGCTGTTTTGGTTGCTGGCTAAAAACCCCGGGGATCTGTGTGGAACCTGATACGGGTCGTGACATTGCGCAGGCGGTCGTCCAGAGTGATGTGACTATCCTATTAACCCCCGTGACATTTGGCGGCTATTCGTCAGAGATCAAAAAAAGTCAAGACCGCTGGATACCCTTGATTTTGCCTGACTTTGGCATCTATCACGAGGAAGTGCATCATCTGCCCCGGTATTCACACTATCCGAGGCTGGTCGGCATTGGCGTCCAGCGTCAGCCAAATGACGTGGAAGCCAACCTATTCAAAGTGTTGGTAGGACGCAATGCCCTTAACTTTTATGCCCCAACCTATGCCGCAGAGGTTGTCTTGAACACTGATGCATCAGACAGGGTTCGTCAACAACTTCAAAAGGCACTGATTAGGAATGATCCATTTCCGGTCGGTGAAGTGGTCAAATCGCTGATGCCAACGACAGAGAGCACCGCCATGACGGTTCCAGCAATGGCTATCCCGGGTCGAGCATTGCTGATCGTCGGTAGCCCTAAAGTGAAATTCTCCAGCAGCTCCGGTGCTTTGGGCGGATACGTGTTGGAACAACTCAAACAACGGGGTTGGCAGACTGAGTCGTTGACGCTTCGAGGAAACCTGCTGAAAGGCGGCGGGCAAGCCGAATTTCTTGCGGCTGTTGACCAGGCTGATTTAATCCTGTTTGCGTTCCCTCTGTATATCGATTCACTGCCATTCCTGATGATGAAGTTGCTTGAGGTAATGGCTGAGCATTTCTCTGCCCATTCCCAGGAACATCCAAAGCGACTCTTTGCGATCGCGAACAATGGTTTTCCCGAAGCCCATCACAACGCTCCAGCCTTAGCCATCTGTCAACGGTTTGCCCAGGATACCGGCATGGTTTGGTTGGGAGGGCTAGCCGTCGGCGCTGGATGGTTTGTCTGTCAAAATCCACCTATTAAGGGAGTTAGGCGGGCAGGGAAACTTCCCATGAAACATGCTGTTCAGGCCCTAGAGATCACAAGTGCGGCTCTAGCAGAGGGGCAAAGCGTTCCCCCCAAAGCAGCTAAATTGATAGCCAAAACGCCGATACCTTTGCTTCCCTTTGGCCTATGGCGATGGCTGGTTATCAAAATGCTCAGGTGGGGCTGGCGACGCGGCGCTGCTGTTAATCAGGTTGGAGCAGAAGATCTGTTGGCTCAACCTTATGGCACCGTATGATGTTTTTTTCAAGCACCTGTCCCTCTGCGCTGAGGGGATATACGATCGATACCCCTGTATTCAGGTCTATCACTGAAAGCCTGAGTTTGGTATCAATCTAAAGTCTGAGGAACCCGGCTAGCACTGTGCAGGAGCGGACGGATTATAAAATCTGGATGCACCTTCAAACATGTTCATCGCCGCTCAGCTCTACCATTAGGCGGCTAATCCGCTCATTGCGTTGCAAAGCGGCAGCCGCGCTGCAGCGCTTCAAGGAAGGTGCCAGGACAATGGTCCTGTCCCACGGGTTGCACGCTCTCACGGAAGCGCACGGGGTGAATTTATGTATCTTGAATTGTTGCCACCGTCGTGACACAGTATTGGCTGCGAGCCGTTCACAAATGGAGTCGCTGATGCCCTACGATCCCGAGTTCATTGCTGGTCGTGTTATTCCCCTTCCCACTCCGAATGCCCGAGTGGTGGCATTGGCATTTGAGGGGGACTATATCCACCATTCGCGCCATTCGCTGTTGTTTAACGAGGAGCGCGGTTTCGCCTTTGTCTCAGCTCACAACATTGATGGCACCACGCTGCCATCGGCCCAGTTCACGAGCCGCAGTTTCAAGAACGATCCGAAAATCCAACCCACGTCGCTGCAAGTTGATCGCAACCGTGGCTATCGCGAGAGCGAGGAACATGGATTCGGCCCCAATCCCTGGGATCAGGGCCATTTAGCGCGACGCAAAAGCCTTTCTTGGGGGGACGAAGAGGAAGCTCGGATCGCCGAGCGCGAGAGTGACATGTGGTCAAACATTGCCCCACAACACGGAAACTTGCACGATGATGCCTGGGGAAAAATCGAAGACTGGATGCTGGAACGCGTCGAAAATGAAGGCCATCGCGCCTGTGTTTTTACCGGGCCGGTGTTTACTGAGGACGATCCAGAACACAAAAACGGCCCCGAAGAAGGCCCGATCCGCATTCCGGCTGGATTCTGGAAAGTGATTTCCGTCGAGTTGGCGGGTGCCATGCGTTCGGCTGGTTTCCTCGTCTGGCAGCGCGATTATGACAGTGAAGAACCACTACCGTTTGCCCCGGTGCTGGAACAAGTGCGATTGACCACGATCGAAGTGCTGACAGGACTGACGTTTCCTGCATTACGACGATTTGATCCGCTGCTGTTCGACCCCCAGAGGCGCACACAAGGCATGGCGATCTCGCGGGCACGTGAAACAGTGCGCAGAAGAATGATTACGCCCCGCGGCGTTGCTCTAGATGCTGATCTGGAGCTTGGCGAGGATCTGTTGATTAAGGCCACGTCACCTGGGACTGCGGCGATTACATCGATGCGGGATATTGTGCTTTAGATTAGAGCAGCACGAGAGCCATCTGCACGGATGGATCCTAATCGGTATGCTGGACACGCGGACAGAGTCCTGCACCGCCAGAATCTTGCCTAGACGCGCCCACGGTCATTCCATGCTAGAGCAAGAAGAACTGGAAGAGGAGGCTGGCGACGCCGCCGACGAAGCTCATGAATTGGCCATTGCGGTGGGCGCGTTCGGCATCTTCCTCAGCTTCGATCGCCGCTTCCTGAAGCTCTTGAATGCCAGCAACAAACTCAGAGGATACCCGTTGGCCTCGGAAGCTGCCGACCTCGGTGTAGAGCCGCTCGGCGCGGTTGCCATCAACGATCGCCCCATCCCAATCATCCATCCGGAAGCGGACGATGGCGCGTGCCAGGTAAGCAGCGGGGAGTTCGGGGTCGCGGGCGATCGACTCCTCCAGGTAGCGGATGGCGCCTTCATAATTGCCCCGCTGGCCTTCGATCATCGCCCAGCGGTAGTAGCCCTCGGCATCCATCACGCTATCCGGCAACCCCACAGCCCGATGGAAATAGGTTCCTTGCAGTACCGCATCCGCCAGATTCGCCCCAGTGAGGTAAGCTTCCCCGAGGTTGGCTCCCGTCAGGTTGGCTCCGCTCAGATCGGCTCCCGTCAAGTTGGCGTTGTTGAGAATGGCTCCAGTGAGGTTGGCGTTGCGCAGGTTGGCTCCGCTCAGATTGGCGCGACTAAGGTTTGCCCCAATTAGATTCGCATTTTGCAAATTCGCCCCGGCCAGATCTCCATACACCAACCCCGCTTGAGACAGGTCACAACCGGGGCATTGGCGGGTGGACAGTGCCTGCCGCAAATGCTCCAGGTTTTCAGCTTGGGCAGGCAATGCGCCCAGAGGTAAGGCAAGTGCCAGGGCCGTGAGGACAGGAAGGGGTTTGAGCATGGAGTGACTCCGGAATGTCTGTCGGGGATGCGGCTGGATATAGGGAGAGACGGCGCAGACTCTTCACCTGTTTCCATTCCGCTGAAATTTTCATACAGGATAGCTCTCACCCCGGAGAATTCGACAAGATTCTTGGGCGGTATGGCCATGACCCGCAGGCTAGACTGTTGCTTCCAGACGGATTTGATGTCATTCTCGCGTATGCGGGAAGCCAAACAGGTCGGAGACTTTGACCGATAGATGCTGGATGAATGCCCAGTTTCATGAGTATGACAGACTACACGAACCCAATGATTTTTGAGAATGACCGATTAGTTTGCGGGCGACGATGTTGCGGCCATGATCTCGAATAAGCGGACGGCGAGGCGATCGCACACGCCTAGTTCGCCCATCGCTTGTTGTACCCGCTGGTAGCCCGACAGCATGCGTTGGCGGGCGGCGTCATTCTGGAGTAGGGTCAATGCCTCGTTACTGAGGGTTTCGGGCGTTGCCCGATCCTGGAGAAATTCTGGAACGATATCCTCCATCAGCACCAAGTTAGTGGGCGACATGTAGGGGATAGAAAAGTTAAGTAACGTACGAGCAATCCAAGCGGTGACTGGATTGAGCCGATAGGCTACCACCTGGGGCACATTCATCAGCGCTAGTTCCAGGTTGACCGTGCCCGATTTGGTAAGCGCCAGGTCGGCGGCAGCAATCACCGTTTGGGAGGCCTGATCCATGAGGGTGGCTTGCAATTCGAATCGCTGCACCGTTTCCTCTAACGCTGAACGAAACGCGGCTTGGCTGACGGGAATCCAAAAATGGGCGTTGGGCAGGGCGGACTGAATCTGCTGGGCGGCCTCGGCCATCACGGGCAGGAGATAGGTAACCTCCTGGCGACGGGAGGCGGGGATAAAGGCGATCGCCACCTGCTCAGGCGGAATCTCCAGAGCCTGTCGAGCGGCCTCGCGGGAGGGAAAGCTAGCCACCTGATCCACCAACGGATGCCCTAGGTAGGTGACATGAACGCCCCATTTTTTGTAGTAGGTCGCCTCTTCGGGAAAAACGGCAAAAATCTCGTCGCTGTTTTGGATAATTCGGCGAGTGTTACCTGCGCCTGCCGACCAGACCCATTCCTGGGGCGCAATGTAATAGACCGTAGGTACCCCAGGCAAAGCGCTTCGGGCAAACTGCCCCATGGCCAGGTTGGGGGTCAAATAATCAATCATCACCACCAAGTCGGGGGGATGCTCTCGTAGGTAAGCCTTGGCGCGCCGCTGGATGCTGAGGGTTGGCAGCACATAGGGAAGGGATTCAAAAATGCCGATGGAGCCAACTGCCGTTGTGTTTTCCAGGAGGGTTGCCCCTGCTGCGGCCATGCGATCGCCCCCCAGAGCCAGTATTTCCAGGTCGATCCCCCGCTCTGCGGCTTGGCGTCGTAGGGCTTTGACCAGCAACGCCCCTTGCAAATCCCCCGATACCTCGCCTGTGCTAATGAAAATCCGCGCCATCATGCCTCGTCATGGTGTTGGGTGCGGGCACGGCGACCGGGAATCACGCCTCTCCGACCGGGTTGTTGCGATCGCCGCAAAAACTGGTGCAAATACTGCACATGGGGATTGTCCGAGAGCAGTTCGAGTTCTTGCAGCGCCTGACTGAAGGTCAATCCAGAACGATAGAGCAATCGGTAGGCTTTTTTCAGGAAGGGCAAATCGGGGGTTAGACCAGAGCGCTTGAGGCCAACCAGGTTGAGCGATCGCACCCGTGAAGGATTCCCTTCCACCAACATGTAGGGCGGCACATCCCGCTCGATTCGGCTCATGCCCCCCACCATCGAATAGCGACCAATCCGCACAAACTGGTGGACACCCAACACGCCGCTCAAGCGAGCCTTCGACTCCACATAGACATGCCCCGATAGGGACACCGCGTTGGAAATGATGACCTGATCCTCGAGTACACAGTTGTGTCCGACATGGACATAGGCCATCAGCAGGTTGTTATCCCCAATCACCGTCGCTTCTTCGGCAAAGGTGGCTCGGTGGATGGTGACATATTCTCGAATAACGTTGTGGTTGCCGATTTTGACCAGCGCAGACGAGCCGTCATACTTCAAGTCCTGCGGCTCCATGCCAATGGCTGCCCCAGCAAAGATATGATTGTTTTCGCCAATTTCTGTCCAGCCATCCAACACCACATGGGGACCGATGATTGTCTCACGCCCCACTTTGACTTGGTCTCCAATGACGGCATAAGCGCCGACCTGAACCGAAGGATGCAGTTCAGCTTTGGGATGCACAACAGCAGTGGGATGAATCAGAGTAGCCAAGTCAATTAATTCAGAAGGATAGGTGGGCTTCGACAAACGGAGTGATGATGGACAGGAACTTGAATCCCATAAACAGAGGAACCACAGCGAAGATAGAAAAACCGCTTTCCATCCCAGCCCTTCCAGCATACGGCGGGAAGGGGATAGTCACAGCGAATTCAGATGCTATTCATCAACCAGAGAAAACATGAGCTTACCCTGGGCGGCTAGTTGGCCTTCGACCTCAGCACGCCCTTGCATCCAGCCAAATTTCCGGTGCTTGATGCGCAACAGCTCCACCGTCATCACCAACTGGTCACCGGGGACGACGGGGCGACGGAACCGGACATCATCAATCCCGGCGAACATGAACAGCCCAACGGGAATGTCGGGGAGCTGGGTCAAAACGACCCCACCTACCTGTGCCATAGCCTCAATAATTAAAACCCCCGGCATGATCGGGCGTCCGGGAAAATGTCCCTGGAAGTGGGGTTCATTGAAAGTGACATTTTTGATGCCCGTTGCCCGCTTTTCGGGCACAAAATCGATGATGCGATCGACTAAAGAAAAAGGATAACGGTGCGGCAAGAGCTTATGGATTTCTTCGACCGAAAAAATGCAAGGCTGTGCCGTAGGGGACGTTGATGTCGGTTCAGCCGTTTCGGGTGCCGGAGAATTGTCAGATGAAATATCCGTGTGAAGATCAGTCAAAGTGGACATAGGTTGAAGGACTCAAACGAGTAAAACAAACAAAGGTGAAAGCGGAAAAAGCCAAGTTCTGAACCCATCCCGGCGAGCCGACAGGAAACCCTGAAAACCCTATTGCACAAGCCGATGAGCTAAGCGCGTATGGAGATGGTGGCTGGCCTTGTAGGCGATGTAATGGGCAATGGGCAAGCGGTGAACCAAACTCAAGTCTCCTACTAAGTCTAAAAGTTTATGGCGCACTGGCTCATTTGAAAATCGTAGGGGTGGATTCAGCCAGCCTTTGGTTCCACACACGAGGGCGTTATCGAGGGTGCCCCCTTTGATCAAGCCCTGAGAGCGCAAATACTCAACCTGATGCGCCAACCCAAAGGTGCGAGCTGGGGCGATCGCCTGTTCGAAGGGTTCCTCGCTCGGCGACCAGCTGATCCATTGCTTGCCAATGGGTTCAAGTTCAAAATCGATGCCATAGGTAAACCGCAGTTCGGGGGAGGGGATGGCGGTGGCAAAGGTATCGTCCTGGTACACCGCAATGGGATGTTCCAAGGGTGGAGCGGGGCCTTTGGGGATGGTTTGGGTCTGCACACCCGCCTGGGCGATCGCCTCCACCCAGAGCAACGCCGACCCGTCTAAAATCGGAACCTCGCCTCCATCGATTTCAATGCGGGCATTGTCAACCCCCATCCCTGTGAGTGCCGCTAGCAAATGTTCAACCGTACGCACCGTTGCCGAAAAATCCCCCTGCTCCGCAGCCAATTCCGTGGAAAGGGTCGTTTGCCCAACCTGGATAATCGTCGCTGGAATAGGCGGGGCCGTATCCGGCAGGTCGGTTCGAATGAAGACGCGCCCGGTATTGGCTGGAGCTGGCGAGATGCGTACCTGTACGGTGTTGCCCGAGTGCATCGCGACTCCGGTACGCTCAAACGGCTGCCGCAGCGTTTGCTGCGATCGCTCGACAACATCCAAACCTCCACCGTTTGAGGAAGCCGGGTGGGTTGCTTGAGCCGGAACAGAAGAAGTAGAGTCCATCATGGATATGGGCGATCGCTCCTCCTTGAGCGCTCAGATTAGGTCAACAACAGAGCATCAAACCAACAACAGGGTCTCCATTGGGTTAAAACCGTTCGCCAATGCCAAAGTGCAAGCGTCCATCGCCATCATCATTAAAGCCATAGTCGATGCGCACCGCACCAATAGGCGATTGAACCCGCAGCCCAAGGCCATAACCAAAGCCCGTTCCAGGCTTGTCCCGAATCTCGGCCGGTTCCCCAGGGACATCGCTACCCGTTCCCAAATCTGTTCCGAAGTCGAAGAATAGAACCCCGCCCAGGATAGAGAAGAGGGGGAAGCGATATTCCGCCGACCCTAACAAGAAGGCGCGGCCACTGCCCACCTCTCCGGCGTCGTAGCCCCGCACCGAGTCCGTGCCACCCAGGGAGAAGGCTTCGTAGGGGGGGAGGTCACCCAAAACCACCCCACCCTGGAGATTCAACGCCAGCGTTTCGGGGCCTTCGTTAAAGTCGGTGAAATTAACAGGAATGAAATAGCTATAGCTGGCGCGCAAACGATTCATCAAAATACTGGCATCACCAATGGGCACCGATTGCTCCGAACTGAGCCGTAGGAAAGAGCCACTGGTGGGGGTTAGGGGATTGTTACGCTGGTCGTTTGTGGCCGAAACCTGTAGCAGCAGCAGGTCATCCGTCCCATCACCACTAAAACTCAGATCGTTCCCAAACTCGTCTTCGGGCGACAAGTCTCCATCCGAGTCTTGCAAGCGAATATTTTGGTAGCGCAGGCCAACGCTTCCAACCCAGCGATCCCCAAAGGGACGTCCAAATGTGACACCGCCACCCAGCCGACGCACCCGGGGGCGATCGCCATTAGGAAGGAACACTTCATCATCCCCACCCTCGAATACCAGCGGAATCGAGCGACGGCTGAAGGCATTCACCGTGTAGAACGTGCGGTTTGGATCGGTGGCAATCCAAGGGTCGGTAAAGCTGACATCGAACAGCAAGTCCCGTTCCCCGAGCTGGAATTCGGCGGCCAGTTGTTGGTTGTTGCCCCCAAAGTTTCGCTCCTGGTAGCTCACGGTTCCAAACAAACCACTGGCGGAGCTAACCCCGACCCCGGCGGCGATCGATCCGGTTTGCCCTTCATCGACGATCACCGTCACATCGACCTTGCTCGGGTCATCTCCGGGGCTAAGGGCAATTTGCAAGTCGTCAAAAATCCCCAACCCAAACGCCCGTCGCAAATCGGCTTCAATTTGTTGCTGGTTGAAGATGTCCCCTGGCTGGCTCTCAAATTCCCGCGTAATGATGAAGTCTCGTGTGCGGCCATCAATGGGTTCGCCATCCTCATCAAACGGCTCTCCCTCATTGTTGACAAACTGCACCTGAATGTCTTCGATCTCACCCTCGGCCACGGTAAGTCGGACAGTTCCGTCGTTGCGAACTTCGGGAATATCAATCACTTGAGCCAGCACATAGCCGTTGTCCTGATACCAATCGTTCAATTCTTCGATGTTGCCTTGCAATTGGTTCAGGTTGAGGATTTCGCCGTACTGATCGCCGAAAATCTCATCTACCGTTTCGGGAGGAACCACCTCGCTATTCGTGATGGTAACGCTCTGTAGGACGGGATTTGCTTCCACCAGGAACGTGATGCGCACGCCCAGGGGCGTGTCTTCTGGGATGGCTTGCGCTTCGGCAAAGAAGCCCGTGGCAAAGATGGCGTTCACATCTCGCTGCAACTGGGTGCGGCTGGTGGTTTGTCCAGCGCGGGTGGTAATGGCCCGAAAGACCTCATCTTCGAGTTCAGGCGGCGCACCACTAATCGCGACTTCTGCCACCAACACACGCGGTTCAGTCGGTGTTTCTTCGGTTTCCTCCGGCGGCAAATCGTCTGGGGTCAGGAAGGTCGGCGGTTCCTCGGGCACTTGCGCGATTGGTAGGGCCGGAACGGATGCGAGCTCCTGGGGCGTTTCGCCGAGCAGTACGCGCACCTTGTTGCCATTCGGGTCTACCGAGGTCGCCACAGGTTCGCGACGGCTAATGGCATCGGCTACCGCGACATTGACCACTGCTGCCGGATCATAGGTCGGAATCTCTGGGGTTGTAGAGGCGATCGCCGACTCCCCAGTACGTTCCAGCAAGGCACGAATTTTCTCGGGATCGATGATTTCATTACCTGCAATAGAAGAGGATTCCGGTGGGGCGATCGCCACTGCCGGTTCCACCCCATCGTCGGGCGATGCCGCAGAAGACGACAATCCTATCTCTGAATCAGCCTCGAGCTCCGTCTCAGCGCGGGCAGGTGTCGCCGCTCCTAGCGAGGCCAGCAAGGTTAAGATTGCCAATAAAACAGGCGACCACCAAAGTTTTTTTACGTTCACGTTATACCCCTCACACACCGATTTTTTTGCGGAACCGTATTCAGGTTGACTGAGCTGGCGCTCCCGGCAATCCTATCGGAACCCTAGGGAACCGACCAAAGAAAACCGCAGCAATTGTACAGCATCCACCGCCCTGTCTTAGTCGATCTGTGCCAAAACCCGATCCAACACTTGCTGGTACGCGGCTTCTACATTACCTAGATCATGACGAAAGCGATCCTTATCCATGACTCGCTTTTCGGCGTCAGGTTCCGCCTGATCCCACAGCCGACAAGTGTCTGGGCTAATCTCGTCGGCCAGCAAAATTTGCTGTTGATCATCCAAACCAAACTCCAACTTGAAATCCACTAGCGTGATGCCACATTGCCGGAAAAAATCCGTCAGCTCTGTATTCACGACAAGGGCTAATCGCTGTAGCTCTGCCACCTGATCTGGAGTGGCCAGGTTCATCACTCGCACCCGATCCAGCGTCAGTAAGGGATCACCCAGGTCATCATTTTTGTAGTAAAACTCCACGAGCGGTGGGGATAATGGCGTTCCAACGGCAATGCCTGTCTGGCGGCACAGGCTCCCCGCTGCCACATTGCGCACCACCACCTCAAGCGGAATGATCTGCACCGCCTTGACCCGCATCTGTCCTTCTGCCGGGGAATCAATGAAGTGGGTGGGAACTCCCTTTTGCTCCAGCCGTTGTAGGAGATGACTGGATACGGTGCAATTGATAGACCCCTTGCCGACGATGGTGCCCCGCTTTTGGGCGTTAAATGCCGTGGCATCGTCTTTAAATACTGTCAGTAGAACGTTGGGATCATCGGTCGCGTAGAGAATCTTGGCTTTGCCTTCGTAGAGCTTTTGCAAGGTAGACATGAGGGCGTTTGATTTTGGAGGATAGAGGTTTGGAGGATAGAGGTTTAATTTTAGGGCAGTCTCCAACAGGTCATATAGCCTTACGCATTGAGGTTAGGAGAAATCATTTTATGAAAGCCGCGCTCCGCGCGGCTTTCATAAAATGATTTGGTTCTATCTGAGCGCGTAGCGCTATGCTACTGCTCAAAGGCATGAATGATGTGTTGATGCAGGTGGAGGCGATCGCCCGTTTGTCGCACCAGCACCACATCAAAGCGGCAGGGGAGCACCGCCAGGTCAGGAAATTCCGCTAGAAAAACTTCTGCGGCTTGCCACAGACGAGCTTGCTTGGCTGGAGTGATGGCCTGCAATCCGTTGGCATCCCAACTCCCGCGACTGCGAGCTTTGACTTCCACAAACACCAGCGAGCGGGGATCAGGCGGTTGGGCAGGGGCGATCGCTACCCAATCCAACTCTCCCCAACGGCAGTGCCAGCGATGGTGTAACAACTCCCAACCCGCTGCTGCCAGCCACTCACCCACCTGCTGCTCGGCGCGGGTTCCCAGATTGGGCTTGGAAGGCGATGGCATAGGTCAGCAAAGGGAGGAGGGATGAATCAGGGCGGTTGCTCGGTAGGATATTAAGCATAGCAATACAGACAGACCCACACAGACTGCGTTAAGCCGGATATCCACAAGACCGTGCGGCAACCAACCAGAGGTTCAACCGCGCGTCCGATACCCACTTAGCCGATATCCGCTGCCCTGTCTCCCCGCCGCAAACCGACCTTACTTCCAAAGCGCTTATGCTGTTGCGATTCTTTTCTTTCTTCACCCCTGCTGCGCTATTGACGCATCTCGGGTTTCTTGTCGGGTGGGTTCGACCAGAGAAGCGGTTTTGGCGAGTGGCGGCGAGTCTGTTGCTGATGCTGTGCCTGGTGACATGCCCCATCACTAACGCCCAGGCGCTCTCTTACAACAAAGAAGACTTAATTGATGCAGACTTCTCGGGCAAAGACCTCACCGATTCCAGTTTCACCAAAGCCCTGTTGCGGCGGACGAACTTCAGTGGGGCGAATCTGAGTGGGGTCAGCTTTTTTGGCGCGAATCTGGAGGATGCCAATTTGGAGGGTGCCAATCTCAGCTACGCGACCCTCGATAGTGCGCGTCTGGTGGATGCGAACCTCACCAATGCGGTGTTGGAGGGTGCGTTTGCTTTCAATGCCAAATTCAATCGCGCCACCATCACCGGAGCCGATTTTACGGATGTGCTGATGCGAACGGATCAGCAGGAAATCCTATGTGCGATCGCCGATGGTATCAACCCCACCACCGGACGTGCTACCCGCGACAGCCTGGACTGTTACTAACGTCAGGACTTGCGAAGTTTGATGATTTTTTGGGAGCAGTGCCCCCAAAAAATCATCAAACTTCTTTGGTTTTTCGTCGCAAAGTAATATCAATTCTACGAAAACCAAAACCAGATTATTTTTTGAAAGCTGCGCGGCGCGCAGCTTTCAAAAAATAATCTGTAGTGGGTTCTTAGCGAATTGGTATAAGTCCTATAACGTGAATCTAAGCTATCCGAAGTTCCTGTGCCTGCAATTGGCGCATGTGGTGATACAACTTCCAGCAATATTGCTCCGGCAAGCCACAGGTCACCGCTCCCCGCAACACCACCTGGAAATACCAATCATTGGGTGCATGCTCTTCCTGGGTTTTCTCCACCACGGTGTAGGTGCGGACATTGGGGTAGGCAACGCCGCCATGGTAGACCGTGACGTCCTCATGGATGTATCCCTGCTCTCGCTCATCCAGCGCGTCACTCAAACGCAGGGGCAAGCGATACAGGACACCTTCTACGCGGGTATTTGCCCTGGGGATCACATCCAACACCCCGCAGGATCGAAACTTGGAGCGCCGATAAAACCCCAGATGATATTCCGGTAGGGTGGCATGTCCGACGACATAGTTGTGGGTGGCTTCGCCGAGCGATCGCTTCAAATCCACGGGGCACATGCAAGACCCATAGGCGAAGTAGTAGAAACTTGGCTCGGCAATAGCGTGCAAATTTGACGATGGAGCGGTGGTGGAGCGATCGCGGAAGCGTTTCATAGCGACATGGCTGAACTCAGTAAGGGAAAGGTACAGGCATCGTAACCCTTTGAGGCATTATTCTACTGGATCGCGTGCAAAATACTGTATCTTGACTGACAAACCGTAGATTCGTTTCGAAGTATCGAAGCTTGCTTCTTGATGGGATAGGCGTTTTCTATCGTCCACTTTCCCTATAGGTGCTGTGTATAGAGACGCCCGCTGTATGATTTGCGTGAGTCTTTCATGGGCGGGTTGAAGACGGCAATCCACCCTGCCCAGAAAAACACCAAGAAACGTTGTTTCTTCGACGTTCCCCCTATCGAAAAAACGAAAGCCGCGAAAATGTTTGGATCTAGGTTATGTCTATGGCTGGGCGATCGCTTCAAGCATCTGCAAAGGGCATTCAGCTTATTCGCAATGTCATCAAGCGCGATCAATGGATGCAGAATGAACGCAAGGATACGCCCGATTTGAGAACCCGGCAATCCATAGCGCGTTTGTTGCGGGGAGAGCCCGTCGATCGCCGCACCTTCGAGGAACTCTGTCGTTTGCTAGGGCTAGCGGTGGAAGACATCGCGGCTCGCGGTGTGGAAGCAGCTCCTGGCTGGCAGCGGGTGGATTTGCTGGTGGGGGAGATGCGCGATCGCCTCCGTCCCTTCATCCAGGAGCAATGTGGCACGGTGCAGGTGCTGCATAGGCCGCAACCGATTGATTTAGACGCTATCTATACCGATGTCGATGTCCTAGAAACGCCCAGCGCACACCGGGATGTAGCGCTTGACAACCTGCTAACGCAAGTGCCTTGCGATGAGGTGGAGGGGTTTCGATTACTTCAGATAGAAGAGCCGCGAATTCCTGGAATGAACGCGATTCGGCAACAGTCCAAGTTGGTAATTTTAGGTCAGCCGGGATCCGGGAAAACGACTTTCTTAAAGTCTCTGGCACTGCAATGTTTGCGAGGAACGCTGTATGCCGATCGGGTGCCACTCTTTGTATCCCTCAAGGCATTTGCAGAGGCAGAAGGGCAGCCGAGCTTGCTAGCCTACCTAGAGCGTTTAATTTTGCCTTCTGAAAAACAACAGATCCATGCATCGACGATTAGACCAGTTGTTCCCCTATTGCGATCGCTGCTGGTAGAAGGGCGTGTCCTGATGTTGTTGGATGGGTTGGATGCGGTGTCGGCAACCCATGCCCCGTTTGTTCGCTACCAAATCAAGCGATTGGCCGAATGCTACCCAGGCAATTCCTTCGTTATCAGCGATCGCATCGCAACGCGGGATGATTCCCTGGAAGACTTTACCGAAGTCGAGATCGCAGATTTTGACGATGCCCAGATCGCCGCCGCATCCAAGAAGTGGTTTCGCCACGACTCAGAGCAGCCAGACGATCCAAAAACGCCTGATCCAACACCACCCGATCCAAAAACGCCCGATCCAACAGCATCTGAGCAACCGTCAGATAAAACAAATCAACCGTCAGAACCGACAAAGGCCGAGGTCTTTTTGGATGCCCTCAAAGCCAGACCCCACTTCCATGATTTAGCCCGTAGCCCCTTATTCCTTGCACTTCTTTGTTTGGTGTTCGAGGCCTCTGGCACCTTTCCGGCCAACCAAACAGAACTCTACGAAACGATGGTTAGCTTCTTGCTGAAAAAGTGGGATGTGGAGCGTACCCTTGCCCCCAATCCAGTCCACAAAACCCTGTCGCTGCGACGCGAAGAAGACCTACTCAGCCGAATTGCATTTCGCATGGTTGAGGCCGACCAGCATTTTCTTGAGCAGAGCTATCTGGAGAAACATATTCAAGGCTTCATCCGAAATCTGCCTGGCGCCAACACCGATGCGCACCACCTAAAAGTAGAAAGTCAGGCCATCCTGAAGGCGATCGCCGCTCAGCATGGGGTGTTGGTCGAGCGTGCCCGTGGCATTTATTCCTTTTCCCATCTCGCAATCCAGGGCTACTTTGCGGCACGGGAGCTGCAAGAGAACCTACTATATGCACCGGTTCCTGGATATTTCATTGAAAAGCGATGGCGGCATGCCGTGCAATTGGCAGTGGAACGAATGCCCCAAGCCGATAGGGTACTACAGTCCCTCAAACGGGCGATCGATGGGCAACTGGCAGACAATGATCGCTGTCAGGCGTTCCTGGGTTGGGTAGCAGAGAAAGCAAACACGACCCGCGCCGACTACAAACCCGCTGGCCTTCGTGCCTTTTACTACGCCCTGACCTTCGATCGTAGCTTTCACCTCGACCTTGCGCGGACTCTCGACAGCACCCTAGCTCGCGACATGGATCTATCCCGTTCCCTCACCCATGATTTGGCTTTCTCCCGTGCGGTGACGCTGGCGCGTGACCTCGATCGCACCCTCGATCACACCCTCGCTTCGGCACGCAGCCGTGTCGTGGCGCTGGCCCTCGCCCTCTCCCACGATCGCGCCCTCGATCTGGCTCATGGTCTGGCCCAATCGCTGGCCCGTGACCTCGACTTTGCCCAAGCCCGCAACCTGGATTTAGAAGTAACTCGCGACCTCGACGAGGCCTTGACCCATGCCCTGGCGGACAACCGCAATCTAGCCTTTGCCTTTGCCCTTGACCTCGAACGCGCCCTCACCTTTGCCCTCACCCGTGCCCGCGCTCTCACCCGTGCCCACGATCGGGCGATCGCCCGCGACTTGGCCTTCGCCCTTGCCCTCGCCCTCGTCCTCGCCCGCGACCTCTCCCAAACCGCTGCCGATACCGATGAAACCCAATGGCGCACCCTGATCAACCACCTAGAACATCTGCGAGAGCGGCTTCCCAAGGATGTCCAGACCCGCGATGTCTTGAAGCAATGGTGGAAAGATCATGGGAAAGCCTGGGCCAACCAACTGCAATCGGTGATGATCGAATACCGCAACATTGGCCATGATTGGCAATTCAGCAACGCCCAAAGAGCCAAGCTGGAAAACTACTACGAAGCCAACAAGCTGCTGGGAGATTGCCTCAACAGCGATGGCTACATCAGCCGCGAGGTGCGCCAGGAAATCGAAGAGACATTGCTGCTGCCGATCGCCGAAATCGACCACTACAGAAAAAACAAGGCAAACAAGACCCACTGAGGGTCTTTGTCTGAGCCTTTGATCCAGTAAGACCTATTCGTGAAGGCGATCGCCCCAACTGTAGTCATTAGCATCAGACCAATGGAGGGGCGTCATTCCCATGCACATAGGAATCCAGATCAGCTTTTCGGTTATGGCGCTTAACCTCTTGGGATGGTTGCTTCTCCACCGTTTCCTCTGGCAACGCTGCCCAGACCTGAAAGCAAAACTTGAGCAGAAGGATAAGTAAAGTGGCTTCGGGGTTGATCAAAATTGCGCCATTCACAACGATGAACTCGATTGTTTTGAGCCATTGATTCTTGGTGGAACGTTTCATGGAATAGTTTCCTCTCTGAATTTTCCACACTCTGTCAAAGTCAAGCCCTGAGACTGGTACAGCTTTCGATTTAGTACAAACCAACTTATGTTCACCTTTGTCCAAGTTGTGAACACATCGCTAGAATTGGCGAAAGTTTGAAATATCGCTATGGCAAAGAAAACAGGGCGATCGCTCCAACTGACTCCAGAACAACTGGTAGAGGCGAACAGAGCCTTATCACAATTTGGCACGAAGTCAGATTTGGCAGCGGCCTTGGGCATGTCGCGCACAACCATCAACAAGTTTTTCAAGGGCGAGCCTGTTCAAGTCAAAAACTTTCATGCCATTTGTAAAAAGCTGAAATTTGACTGGCAACCCGAAGCTGAGAAGCCCGCGAAGGAAGAGACAGGCAGCGTTGATTTGGATGCGTTGGTGCAGGAGATGCGCGATCGCATTCGACCCTTCATCCAGGAGCGGTGTGGCACGATGCGCGTGCTGGATATGGCGCAGCCCATTGGCCTGGGAGAGATATACACCCACGTCAACATCCTGGAGAAAATCACTGCCCGTAGAGGTTTGAAGCTGGATGAATTGGCGGCGCAGATGTCTTCAGATGAGTTTGATCGGTTTAGTCTCGGCGAGATACGAGAGGAGCAGATTCCAGGGCTGGAAGCCGTTGAGCGACATTCCAAGTTGATGATTTTGGGTAAACCGGGTGCTGGGAAAACGACATTTCTGAAGCACTTGGCGATGCAGTGTATTGGGGGTGAATTTCAGGGCGATCGGATTCCGCTGTTCGTGACGCTCAAGGAGTTTGCAGAGACCCATGGGCAACCCGATCTATTGACCTATTTGGAAAGTTTGGTTGTGCCATTCGGCAAGTTCCAGAATTCTGCCTCTGGAAACGCACCCAAATCGTTACCCACCCTTCTGTCAGAAGGCCAAGCGCTCATTCTTTTGGATGGGTTAGATGAGGTGCGTGAAGCTGATGCCTCTCGTGTTTTGCACCAGGTCAAGCACTTTTCGGAGCGACATCCTCACAATGCTCTCGTGATGACCTGCCGAATCGCAGCCCGCGACTATACCTTTGAAAGCTTTACGGAGGTAGAAGTTGCGGATTTTAACGATAGGCAGATTGCGGAGGTTTCTGAGAGCTGGTTCCGGTGCCGACAAGATGAGGTGAAGGCCGAGCGTTTGTTGACAGCACTCAAGGAGAATCCACCTATTCGCGATTTGGCTAGTAGCCCTTTGCTGCTGACGCTGCTGTGTTTAGTGTTTGAAGACTCGGGAGAGTTTCCGGCGAACCGGGCCGAACTCTATGAAAATGGCGTAGATGTGCTGCTCAAAAAATGGGATGTAAAGCGCAATATTGAGCGTGATCAGGTTTACAAAAAGCTTTCGCTGCGACGCAAAGAAGACCTACTCAGCCAAATTGCCTATCGCACCTTTGAAGCAGGTCAGTACTTCTTCAAGAAAAAAGAGCTGGAACGACAAATTCAGGACTTTATTGAACACCTGCCAGGGGCAAGCACTGACGAGCAAACCCTGGAACTCGATAGCGAGGCGGTGCTGAAATCCATCGAAGCGCAACATGGCCTGTTCGTCGAACGTGCCCGTGGCATCTATTCGTTTTCTCACCTCACCTTCCATGAATACTTCGCTGCACGGGAGATTAAAGAAAAGGCACGCTTTACCGCCTTGGCTGCGCACATAACCGAGAAGCGCTGGCGGGAAGTTGTATTGCTGACGATTGGCATGATGCCCCATGCTGACAAGATTTTACGGGGTCTTAAACAAGCGATCGATGGGCTACTGGCTAAAGATGAGCAGATCCAAGCATTTTTAGTGTGGCTTTGTGAAAAGTCTAAATCGACTTCTGCACCCTATAAAACTGCTAGCATTCGCGCCTTCTATTACATCCTCGATCGTGCTCTCGTCCGCGACCCCATCCGTGCCCTCGTCCGCGACCTCGTCCATGATCTCGCCCGTGACCTCGACCGTGCCCTTGCCCGTGACCTCGACCGTGCCCTCGTCTATAATCGCGACCGTGCCCTCGTCTATAATCGCGACCGTGCCCTTGCCCGTGACCTCGACCTCGATTTTACCCTCGCCCGCGCCCGTGACCGCGACCTCAACCTCAACTTTGTCCGCGCTTCTGACCGCGACCGTGACCTCACTCGTGACCTCGACCTCGACCTCGACCTCGCTTGTGCTCTCGTCCGTGCAAGTCAAGCTGAAGATCTGGACAATGCTCGTTGGGGCATGCTGATGACCCGATTGGACAAGCTAAGGGAGCAGTTGCCCCAAACGGATCAGACGCTAGAAAATATTAGGCGGTGGTGGCACGAAAATTGGGAGGTATGGGTTAATCAATTGCGATCTGTTATGGTTGAGTATCGCGATGCTGGCTATGACTGGCAGTTTAGTAATGCTCAGAAGGCACAGCTGGAGAAATACTACGAAGCGAACAAGCTGCTGGTAGATTGCCTCAATAGTGATTGTTATGTGAGTCGTGGGGTGCGGGAGGAGATTGAGGATACCTTGTTGTTGCCGATCGCCGAGATCGAGCGACGTAAGGCACAGAAGGCACAGAGCTGAGGTTGCTTGAGCGATAACGAAAGTTCCGGAAAAGACTGTACTCTCTAAAGCCTGTGTCCTTCGACTTCGCTCAGGACACCAAACGACTCGCTGGCTGAGCGCAGTCGAAGCCAGCGGGTATATCTTTTTCGAGAAAACGCCTAAGTGCCCAGTTTAGGCTTGCGGTGGGGCGATTTCCTGTCCCAATTGCTTCAACACCTGAAACGCCGATCGCAACTCACTGGCTACTGTATAAATTGAAAACGCTCGTGAGAGTGCGTACTGGGCGGTTGGCTGTGTGACCAGTTTAATAAACACGACATCATCCCCATTGGTTAGCATGCCAAATCGGGGTTTCTCTAAATTCTCACTTGCCATGAGATAGGCGAGGGCTTGGGGCAGTGCTGAGCGCACGGAAATCATCGTCTTTTTCGACTCCAGCATCATCACCCAGAGCTGTTGCTGCAAAATTAGAACATCAATGCGGCCACGCAGGATTTCTTCCCCATCATTGAGCGCAATCTCGATCGCCGCCTCCGCCTTCATTTTGAAGGGAGGATCATAAAATCCAGCCAACTCCAGTAGAGGGGATGCAACGAGCAACGTTACCGCTCCTTCTAATAGCTCTCCATCGGCTCTGTGATAAAGCAATCGAGTACGGATAGGGTTGAGGGTCTCCTGTTCAATCTCGCTGAGTGGGGGAAACGCTGCGCACCACTCTGGGAAAAAGGCTTCATCGGCACGGCTTAAGTTGAACCGAGCTTCGGCTTCTGCAAGACTCTTAACTGCATCCGTAACCGTGAAAACCTGAGCCATGATAGTTCTCAAAAAGATTTAAAGAGAGTGAGTTTGGCGTTGAAGGGAGATATGTACCCAGCCCGTTCTTGGGCGTTCTGAAGGAATTAGGTGCCGTGTTGAGATTAAGCGAGGAATCGATTCACCTCTAAAGTCACATCTGGAAACGCGGAAATCTGAAGTTCTCCCGTCGTGCATTCGGAGCATTGTTGGTAGCGACCGCCCCGAGGATTGGTGAATTGAATGAGACTTCGGCTTACCTGAACGGATGGATCGCCTAGTTTGATCACCCAATAATCAGGAATACCTGCGCTGGCATAGATTTTCTGCTTGATCTCCAGGTCATAATCCAGCGTCGAATAGGAAATCTCAATCACCAGGAAAATATCGGCGGGCTCTGGATGGCGGGTATCGTAGCGGCTTTCGGGGAGGCGTGCCAGCACAAGGTCGGGTTCGGGTTCTGAGGTAGCAAGCGTGATGGGGTGATGCGATCGCACATCCGCTAACCCGTCAAATTGCTTCAGCAGGTACTTATAAATTTTGTTGTTTTGGTTGGCGTGATAGGGCGTTTCTGGACTCAACTCGACCAGTTCTCCATGCAACAACTCGATGCGGCGATCGCCCAGCGCTCCAGTCGCCACAATGCGATGATATTCCTCAACCGAGAACTTTGCCGCCTGAACCATATGGGCTGAAATACAATAGGTATCTGGATTATAACGGCTGGAAAATTTTGGATGGGCGATCGGCCAGCGGTTTAGGGATGTCTTTGCTAGCAGGAGGAACGTCAATGCAGGTAGAACTTCCAACCTGGGTCAATGACAGGCTGATAGCTACACCGTCTCAAATCGCCGAGTTTTGCCAACGCTGGAACATCATCGAATTTGCCCTGTTTGGTTCCGTCCTGCGCGACGACTTCCGACCCGATAGCGATATTGATGTGTTGGTTACATTTCCTCCGAATTACCAACTGACTTGGGATGCTCGGATGAACATGCAGGAAGAAATCGAGAATCTATGTGAGAGAAAGGTTGATCTTGTTAACAAGCACTATCTCAATAATCCATACAGACGAAGTGAAATTCTGGAAACGCAACAGGTGATCTATGAAATCGAGAAAGCGTGATATTGCATCTGTTTGGGATATGGTTCGGGCGATTCAATATGCCCAAAACTTTACAGAAGGTTTCACCTTTGATGAATATGTTAATGACCTTCGGACTGTTAGTGCTGTAGAAAGGCAATTGGAAATTCTGGGAGAAGCTACCAGCCGAATTTCAGAAGAGTTTCGGGAGGCTCACCCATCCATCGATTGGCGGCGCATCGTTGGATTACGCAACGTTGTTATTCATCGTTACGACGATGTTGATCAGGGAATTGTCTGGAATATTGTTCAATCAGATTTAACGCCGCTGTTGGATCAACTCAATGCGCTGTTATCTTCTCTGCCTGATTAGTTGCTTATCGGCAGATCGTGCAATGGAAATTACGCTGATGATAGATAGATGCAATCTCTTCTGAGGATCAGCCTCTGATCAGCTACCAAAAATATCGAGTTGGCTAACAGCGGAATCTTTGACGCTGCCGTTGCGTTTGGGGCTGTCGCTCTTTGAGCCACCTTTGCGCAAACCAACAGCAATACGCGAGTGTTTCTCAATCTGGCGCATCACATCTTTGGCGCGTTGGATGACGGTGGGAGGCAGTCCGGCGAGGCGGGCGGCTTCGATGCCGTAGGAGCGATCGGCTCCGCCAGGGCGCACCTGGTGCAAGAAGATGATTTGATCCGGCAGTTCCTTCACCGTGACCTGGTAGTTGGCAATGTTGGGGAACAGCGAAGCGAGTTCGTTGAGTTCGTGGTAGTGGGTGGCGAAGATGGTGCGGGCGCGCAGTTCGGCGGCAAGATATTCAGCCACCGACCAGGCGATAGAGAGGCCATCGAAGGTTGCCGGTCCCCGCCCAATTTCGTCCAGCAAAACCAGCGATCGCTCCGTGGCATGGTTGAGGATATTGGCCGTTTCGTTCATTTCCACCATGAACGTGGATTGTCCGGTCGCCAGGTCATCCACCGCACCCACACGGGTGAAGATGCGATCGCACACCCCCAGTTCTGCCGCTGCCGCTGGAACGAAACTGCCCACCTGTGCCATCAGTTGAATCAGCCCCACCTGCCGTAGGTAGCAGCTTTTGCCGCTGGCGTTTGGCCCGGTGAGAATAATCAGATCGGGGGCATTGGCGGTTTTCGCGTTCGTTGCCGCTTCCCCCAGGCTGGCAGAGTTGGGCACGAAGAAGCCCGCAGGGAGGGATTGCTCCACCACAGGATGGCGACCATCGGTGATGGCGATCGCCCGCCCTTCCGTCATCGTGGGACAGCCGTAGTTTTGGTAGATAGCGACCTCGGCAAAGGCACAGAGCACATCGACAGCAGCGATCGCCCCCGCCACCGCTCGAATCGGTTCAGCATACTGGCTCACCTCTTCCCGCAGTGCCACGAAAATGTCATATTCCAGCTTGTTGAGCGCTTCGCGGGCATTGAAGATGGCGTTTTCTTTTTCTTTGAGATCCTGCGTAATGTAGCGTTCCTCATTGGTGAGGGTTTGCTTGCGGGTGTAGCCCTCCGGCACCGTATCGCCCGACTTTGCGCGGGAAATGCTGATGTAGTAGCCAAACGCTTTGTTGTACCCCACTTTCAGACTGGAAATGCCTGTGCGTTGGCGTTCCTGGCTTTCCAGGTTGGCAATCCATTGCTGGTCGGATTCCAGAGTCTGCCGCAGCGCATCCAGTTGGGTGTTGATACCCGAGCAAATCAGGTTGCCCTCGGTGAGGTAGAGGGGCGGATTTTCAACAATATGGGCACGGAGGCGATGCCCCAGTTGTTCCAGGTCGGGCGGTACGGTTTGTAGCGCGGTGAGGTAGGGCGAGGTGGCCTCGGCCAGCACCGCCGCCAGCTCCGGCAGCTTGATCAGAGAATCCCCTAGAGCCGAGAGGTCGCGGGCATTGGCCGTGCCAGACCCCGCTCGCCCCGTTAACCGTTCCAGGTCATAGATTTGCTTCAGCAGTTGTTGCAAGTGCTGTCGCAGAAGACCGTTTTGCACCAGTTCTTGGACGGTGGCTTGGCGATCGCCAATTTGCCCCCGATCCAACAAAGGCTGCAACAGCCAGCGGCGCAACCGCCGTCCTCCCATCGCCGTCACTGTCCGATCCAGCGCCCACAGCAGCGACCCATGGAAGGTGCCATCCCGCTGGGTCTGGGTGATTTCCAGATTGCGCCGGGTCTGATGATCGAGCACCAAAAACTCGCTCAGGGTGTAGGTCGACAGCAGTTGCAGAGGAATGCGCGAAGGGGGCGTCGGCTGTCCCGGTGTCGCCACCCGCCGCTCCGAGGTTTCTTCCAGGTAGGCCAGCAACCCGCCCGCCGCCCGCACGGCCAGGGGCAAATGCTCACAACCCAACCCCTCCAAGGACTTCAGCCGAAACCGCTCCAGCAACCGCTGTCGCGCTTCTGCCAGTACGAAGGGGGATTGCGATCGCAAGGTATAGCAAAAGCTGGGGGGCAAACATTCCGGCAGGTCTGTTCCCCGTCCGCCCTCTCCGGGGCGCAGCAACCGCCCCAAGTCGGGTGCATCGGTGGGAACCAGTACTTCCGAGGGTTGCAGCCGCATCAGTTCCTGGGTGAGCTGATCCAAGTCACTGGATTGGGTGGTGAGGAATTCCCCGGTGGACACATCGGCGATCGCCAACCCCCAGTGCGCCCCCGCCATCACCACTGCTGCCAGATAGTTATTGGTGCGGGCATTCAGCATCCCCTCTTCCAACACCGTCCCCGGCGTAATCACCCGCGTCACTGCCCGCTCCAAGAGCCGCGTTCCCTGCACATCCGCCTTATCTTCGGTCTGGTCGCAAATCGCCACCGCAAAGCCCCGCTCCACCAGCAGCGCACAATACCGATCCAGCGCATGGTGCGGAATCCCAGCTAGCGGAACGCGCCCAATACTTTTCCCAGCATCCTTGCTGGTCAGCACCAACTCCAGTTCCCGCGCCACGGCGATCGCATCCTGAAAGAAGGTCTCAAAGAAATCCCCCACCCGATACAGCAACAAGGCGTGGGGATACTCATCCTTCAGGTCAGCATAATGCCGCATCATCGGTGTCAATGCCTCCCGATCCACCGCCCGATGGTCGGCATACTTCACCGTATGCTTGATCAACCGCTCCGGCAAATCCCCAATCGGATTCTCCGGCGTCGCATCAGAAGTTTGAGGCTCAGGGCTGGGCTTTTTAGGCATTGCACACAAAAAAGATCACATCGAAGCACCCCCTAAAGCCTCTAGATATGGGGG
>JBCBSJ010000029.1:0-34940 GCA_039819245.1 Cyanobacteria bacterium J06638_20 | reverse complement strand
TGTAATCCGAGTTTGGCGGTGACATTATGACGGTTGCGTATGAATATCGACCTGGTTTAGAAGGCGTTCCGGCGACCCAATCGGGCATTAGCTACGTGGATGGACTGCGCGGCATCCTGGAATATCAGGGCATCCGTATCGAAAATTTAGCGAAGCATAGCAGCTTCCTGGAAACGGCCTATTTGCTGATTTGGGGTGAATTGCCAACCCAGAAGGAGCTGGACTCCTTTGAATACGAAATTCGCTACCATCGCCGCCTAAAGTATCGGATTCGGGACATGATGAAGTGCTTCCCGGAAAGCGGTCACCCAATGGATTCCCTCCAAGCCTGTGCAGCAGCGTTGGGTCTGTTCTATTCCCGCCGCGCCCTAGATGATCCGGCTTACATTCGAGCCGCTGTCGTGCGCTTGCTGGCTAAAATTCCCACAATGGTGGCAGCCTTCCAGTTGATGCGTAAGGGAAATGACCCCATTCAACCCCGCGACGATCTAGACTACGCGGCCAATTTCCTCTATATGCTGACCGAGCGAGAACCGGATGAGCTGGCCGCAAAGATCTTCGATGTCTGTCTCATTCTCCACGCCGAGCATACGATTAATGCCTCCACCTTCTCTGCGATGGTGACGGCTTCCACCCTGACCGATCCCTATGCGGTCATTGCCTCGGCGGTGGGAACGCTGGCAGGACCACTGCATGGTGGAGCCAGTGAAGAAGTGGTCTTGATGCTGGAGGAAATCGGCTCCGCTGAAAACGCGCGCCCGTTCGTTGAAAAGTGCATCGAACGCAAAGCCAAAATCATGGGCTTTGGTCACCGGGTCTACAAGGTAAAAGACCCCCGTGCCACCATCCTGCAAGGGTTGGCTGAGAAATTATTTGAGAAATTTGGCCAGGACATCTACTACGATATTGCGGTCGAACTTGAGAAGGCGGTTGCTGAGAAGTTAGGAGATAGGGGAATTTATCCCAATGTGGATTTCTACTCTGGTCTTGTTTATCGTAAGTTGGGAATTCCGACCGACCTGTATACCCCGATGTTTGCGATCGCCCGTGTGGCTGGCTGGCTGGCGCATTGGAAGGAACAACTGGCAGAAAACCGAATCTTCCGACCGACGCAAATCTACACCGGGTTGCACGACCATCCCTACATCCCCATCGAGAAACGGATGATGCCGACATCGATGCAAAGCGCGGTGGAAGCGATGACTCCCTAGAGCATTGCTCTGGATTTACATCAACTCCGAGTGAAGAACCCAAATATCGTTTATGGCCGCTGCGTTGCAGCGACCATAAACGATATTTGGGGTTTTACGACTATTTCATCGGCATTGATATTACTGGTCACCCGGCTGAATCCCATCTTCGGGGAAGACCCATTTTGGCCCTTCGTTCATCTTACGGCGCAGGGCTTCTTCGGCTATATCCAGCATCTGATCGAGGGATGTCTCGGCAATGAATTGTGATGCTTGGTCACGATATCCTAGATTTGGGCAGCGATCGCCCAAAATACAGCCGTTTTTGCACATCTCTGTGCAATTTACTTCTGCTGGTTCCATAATGCGTGTTCTCTCTCTGATTCGGCACAGATGCGGATAGATGGCATCCGCTTGTTATGGTATCGCAGGACGCAGAAGCGGCGGGGTCACAGCGTCAGTTCGGCCAAGCCCAGGTACTTCACGCCTTCTGGCGTGTTTTGAAAACGGCAGGGCAAAATTTCGATGCCCTGGGCAATCGCCGCTCGAAACAGTTCCCCATAGGTTGCATCTGCCTCATCTCCCGGCGCAAACTCCGTGCAATCATCCCGGTTGATGTAGTAGAGCATGACGGCGCGTGCATCAGGTCGCAAGGCCATTAGTTCTTGCAAGTGCTTTTGTCCCCGAGTCGTCACGGTGTCGGGAAACAACGCCAGTGTTTCCTTGACCCAGGTGGTATTTTTCACTTCTACATAGACCTCGACAGGCTCACCATCCTGCGTCGATTCCAGCAAAAAGTCGATGCGGCTTTTCTTATCTACCCCATACTTCACCTCACTACGGATTTTGGTGTAATCCCCCAGCTCAGGAATTGCATGGGCTGCAAGGGCAGCTTTGATAACCCGATTGGGAAGAGCAGTGTTGGTGCCCACCCAAGTCGGACGCGTGTCATGGGCTTCGATTAGCTCCCAGGTGTAGGCGAGCGATCGCTTGGGATTGTTGCTCTTCGATACCAAAACCCGATTCCCCGGCAAATTCACACCCGTCATCGGTCCCGTGTTAGGGCAGTGCGCCGTAATTACCTCGCCACTATCAAGTTCAACATCAGCCAGAAAGCGCTTGTAACGCTTAAGAAGCACACCAGGGAAAAGGGGCGGGAAGGGGTAGAAGAAGTCTGTCATGGAAATGCTATGAGACCATTTACCTTTTATTTTTGTCGTTCTGCTTCGATATCTTTGGCGATCGCATCCAATGTTTTAATCACTAATCGTTTTGCTTCCAGCTTCCAGCCCCAGCGCTGAATACGAATCGCGAGATAAAAGCCAATCACCGTCGCAATGAAATCGAGGGGTTGTTGCCCTGAAATACCAAACAGTAGACCCAGGCCACCGATACCCCAAAACGGCAGAGCGGCGGTTTGGCGATTTCCTTCCACCAGCTTGGCAATGAAATTTTGTGGCATGTCGGCAGCGACTTGGTCGCGCACGGCCTTCTGTTGCAGATAGGGAACGGCCAAGCCAAACTTGCGGCGCAGTTTCTCGATTTTGCGAGCCTCCGTGCTGTATTCCGTCAGCTTATCTTCTGCCATCAGCGTTAGCTGCTCCGCAAATCCCATCGAGATCATCCCCAAACGCGCGATTATCAAACCTGTCTATCGTAAAACGATTTGCTCCCACCAAGGAACATAGAGAATTGCAGGCGATCGCTCCCACAATGGATCTTCCAACTTCATAACCCCCATTTTCGATGCCTCGTGTACTCTCCCACCACCCATCGGCATTCATCCGCGTTCATCTGCGTTCATCTGCGTTCCACTCCAGACATCCTCTTACGCCTCCGCCTGCATCAAACTCTCCAAAAAGTGATTGCAGCCCCGCGACGAGTCAAACAAATGCAAACCAAAGGCGTCGGAAATCGTTTCAAAAACCTTGACCCCACGGACGCTATTGCCCCGCTCATCCAGGGGTGGAGAGAACACGGCAATCCCAATCTGGTCGGGCACAACTGCAATAATGCCGCCGCAAACGCCACTTTTCGCGGGAAGGCCAACTTTGTAGCCCCACTCCCCCGCAAAGTTGTACATGCCGCAACTGGACATGACGCTGAGGATGTCGCGGATGTAGCGAGCATGGACAGCGCGATCGCCCGTCATGGGATTCACGCCCCGATTGGCCAGGGTTGCGGCCATCACAGCCAGGTCACGGCAATTAACCATCACAGCGCATTGCTGAAAGTACAGGTCGAGGGATTCTTCCACCTCGCTCTGAAGCATCCCGAAATGGCGCATCAGGTAGGCCATCGCCCGGTTGCGATCGCCCGTAGCGCGCTCCGATATGTAGCTGGCCACATCAATGACAACCTCATGCCCCATGTAGTGATGGAACATGGAAAGCAATCGATTTAACCGCTCCGTCGGATCAGCTCCTTTGATCAAACTGGTGGTGGCGATCGCCCCAGCATTCACCATTGGGTTGTAGGGACGCTTCGAAGCTTCATCCAGCACAATGGCGTTGAAGGCATCCCCGGTAGGCTCTACCCCGACGCGGCTCAGCAACACCTCCCGCCCATGATCTTCCAGTGCCAGCCCATGCACAAAAACCTTGGAGATAGATTGGACGGTGAAGTTCTGCTGGGTATCTCCTACCTCGAATACCCGACCGTCGGTGGTGGCAATGCAAATGCCGAACCAGTCTGGATTCGCCTTGGCCAGTTCGGGAATATAAGTCGCAACGTTACCCTCCCGCAAACCGGCATAACGCTGATGTACGTCCGCAAGAAACGCTTTTAACTCAGACACCGATCGCGCCATCTGCGGATCTTCGCCGGAAAGGAAATCGTCGGGGTTGGTCATGGAGTTGCGCTGGGGTAAACTGTCCTCTGGGATTCTAGCCCAATGTGCTCAGACCCCACTACCGATTAACATCTCAAGAAGAGTGTGTCTGCTGGCTTCGACTACGCTCAGCCAGCGAGTCGCTTTGTGCCCTGAGCGTAGTCGAAGGGCACAATCGCCCATCCATTGCTCAGATCAGATTCTTTTCCTCGAAGTGGCGACAGTCTTCGCATGGCCCAATCGGATTGACAGCGCAGCGGAGGTAGGGCGATCGCGCGTTGTGCTTACAAAGGATATTGCCAATTACCAAACCCAGACCTTCTACGTAGTGCTGATCAGCAGGGCGAGGGGGACGCGGCACCGCGCGGTACTGAACCGATTCTAGGGATTGCCGCAGGCGTGCCTGACTCTCTACCCGCGATTGTCGTAGGCACCACAGTGAAATCAGCGAAGGCGTAAGTCCTACTCCCAGGATCAGAATTGCAGTCAACATAGAGACAGACCCGATCAATCCCTGTTAGGTGACAACAAAATAGCAGCATTTGGGATTGAATTGTAGCGAGTTTTGTCAGAAGGGTCGTAATTGGCGCTAGAGGTGCAAAATCAAGCGAGCAAGGTTGAGATAAATCAACACGCCTAGTACATCGACAAAGGTGGTGATGAAGGGAGCGGACATCAGGGCGGGGTCAAAGCCGATCGCCATGAATAGGAAGGGAAGCGACGATCCGGCAACGGAGGCGAGCACGGAAATCGCAACCAGACTAGCGCCCACCGCTCCAGCAACCACCACACTGCCCTGCAACACATAAGCCCAGGCGGTGACGACCACCCCCAGCATGAGTCCTAGAAACGCCCCGGCGATCGCCTCCCGCCGGATCACTCGCAGTCCTTCACGAATACGAATCTCGTTGGTATTCAAGCCGCGAATAACGACGGTTGAGGATTGCGCACCCACATTCCCTCCCGTGCCAATGAGCAAAGGGATAAACGCGGCCAGGGCAACCACTTCCTGCAAAATATCTTCTTGGCTACTGATGACAGCACTGGTTCCGGTGTTTGTGAGCAGCAGCACGAACAGCCAGACCACCCGCCGCCGCGCCACCGTCAGCAGGTTGGTTTGGAAATAGCTATCATCACCAGACTGCACACCACCCAGTTGATAAATGTCTTCGGTGGTCTCGGCTTCCAGGATGTCGAGGATATCGTCAACCGTTACAATTCCTACCAGGCGATGCTCGTAGTCCACGACGGGGAGCGCCAGCAGGTCGTAGCGCTGAATCAGGTTGGCCACTTCTTCCTGGTCGGTTCCGGTTTGCACGGAGACGATGTCCCGCGCCATGATGTCGCTGATCAGTTGGTCGGGTTGGGCAACGACGAGGGAGCGCAGGGATACAACCCCGGTCAGTTGGCGAGAGCGGTTGGTGACATAGAGGTAATAAATCGTCTCGCTCATGTGGGCGAGTTTGCGAATTTCTTCCAGGGTGCGGGCGGCAGTCCAGGTTTCCTTGAGGGCGATGAACTCGGGGGTCATGATTCGCCCCGCCGTGTCGGGCTGGTAGCCCAGCAACAGGGCCGTGGCCTGCCGTTCTTCGCGGTTGAGCTGGGCTAGCAGCCGAGTCACCACCTTGGCGGGCAGCTCATCAAACAGGCGTGCGCGGTCATCGGGAGACATTTGCCCCACAATGTCGCGCACCTCCTGCCGCCGAAAATCTTCGATCAGCACTTGTTGAATCGAGGAATCCAAATGCTCGTAGACTTCGATCGCCTCATCTTTTGCCAGTAGGCGGAAGGCGATCGCCTGCATCGTATTTGGCAGTTCTTCGATGGCTTCAGCAATATCCACCGGCTGCACCGGAACAAGCAGCGCCTTTGCTCCCTGCAAGTTGCTTTGCTCTAGCAGGGATTGCAATTGCTCTCGCACCAGGTCTTGCAGTTCCCGACGCGAGATCGTTGCAGATACTGGAGAATCGTCTTCAATGAACGTCAACGTCTCACTCGCCTTCTCGAAGAGGGTTACAGTCTCTTTAATCCTCTCTAGTCTAGAGGCTAGCAAGACGCAAGCAAAACGCCCCGCACCAAGGAAGAAGTCCATTTCTCTCGAATCTTGCTCCTTTTTTGCCTGATTTGGGGCAAATCTCGTCGAGACTTACAGCAAATCTGGTGAAACACCTGTAAAGTCCAAAGATAGGTTGTGACCGCTGCAATGCAGCGGTCACAACCTATCTTTGGGCTCTTCAACCGGAATTGATACGGCACATTGTGTTGATGCGGTCTAGTCAATCTTGGGAATGAACAAAATTCGAGTGTAAATATGGCGGGGGTCATCCATAGCCTGCAATGTTTCCCACTCTTGCTCCACCCATTCCGCCAGGGTTGCCAGGGGTGGGGGCACATCTGCTAGGGGCGATCGCTGACTCGATAGGGTGGCCAAAATTTCTGGGAATGTTGGTGGCTGCGGATATTCCACCAACTGCCAGTTGTCGCCTAGCTCCGCGTGTTCAACGGCGGCGTCAACCGCGGCACCCATTCCACCCAACTCATCCACCAGCCCAATTTCCTGGGCATCAACGCCCGACCAAACCCGGCCCTGCGCAATTTCCTGTAGTTCTTCGCGGGACATGGAACGCCCCTCTGCCACAATGGCTAGAAAGGAGTCGTAAACCTGGTCAACCAGCGTTTGCAGACGTGCCAATTCCTCTGGTGTTTTGGGTCGCGATAGGGTATTCAGTCCTGCATAATCGCCCGTTTGCACGCGATCCCAGGTGATGCCATTGTTACTCGCCAGCTCTTCAATATTTGGAATCACTCCAAACACACCGATAGAGCCTGTGATGGTGTTAGGGGAGGCAAAAATCTGATCGGCAGGGGCGGCAATTTGGTAGCCGCCGGATGCAGCAATATTGCCCATGGTGGCGATGGTTGGCTTGGCTGCTTGCAGTAGTGCCACCTCGCGGGTGATGCGCTCCGAGGCCGAGGCACTACCACCGCCGCTATTGATACGCAGGACAACTGCTGCGACGTCTTCATCTTCCCGCAGATTGCGCAGCAGTTCGACGGTGCGATCGCTACCAATTTGAGCTGCACCAGTTGTGGTGCTCACGATATTGCCATCCAGGTAGACCAATGCCACCGTGGGCGTGGGAAATAAACCGCCCCCTGCGGGTAGGTTGGTATTGGCATAGGCCAGGAGACTGATCTGGTTCAAGTCGTCCAGGTCGTCTGCCTCGGTGAGGGATTGCAATTCCGTCAGCACTTCATCTTCAAAGGCTTGGCGATCAATCAGTCCCGCTGCTTCTGCTTCGGTTGCAACCAAGAAACCCTGCTGATCGGCGATCGCCTGAAGCGCTGAGGGTTCGAGTTCTCGCCCTGCTGCAACGGTTGTGACGACTTCGTCCCAAAGATCAACGAGGAGCGCCTCGGTTTGCTCCCGGTCTTCTGGGCTGCGTTCTTGGCGCACGAAGGACTCCCCGCCTGATTTGTAGCTCCCGGCTCGAATAACCTGGATGCCAATGCCAAATTGCTCAAGGGCTCCAGCAAAGAAGGGTGTCTCTGCAATCAGTCCATCCATCTCCACCAATCCCGTTGGGTCGAGCATTACTTGGTCGGCTCCCGATACCAGATACAGGTCGCGCTCGCTCCAGTTGGGGCTGTGAGCATAGATGGGCTTGCCTGATTCTTGGAAAGCATCCAAGGCCGCCCGCAGTTCGCGCAGCGTGGCATAGCCCGCTCCAACCCCTTCTAGGAGAGACCCTTTGATATACAAAGCCTCAATGCGATTATCTTCAGCTGCCTCATACAGGGCGTCGATGGCAACGCGTAGGGCGATCGCGCGTGTAGGGGTCGCGCCACCAAACAAATCGCCCACCAACACGACGGGCTCTTCGATATTGGCATCGCTGATGCCTTCCGCCAAATCCAGTGTCAGCACAGTGCCCCGTTCAACATCTGCCTCGGGCTCCGTTGCTGTAAGTGATGCCAGCACCACCAGCATGATCAGTCCACCCAGCCCCAGCGTGACGAATAAGACAAGACCGATTAGGGTTGCCAGGACTTGCCGAATGAACGCGCCCATACTTGGTTGTTCTCCTTCAAATGTGTGCTGAAAAGTTCTGTACTGAAAAGTTCGGTTAGACAATCACCCATCAAAACTGACCGGAAGGGAGGAGCCGCAGCATGAGTGAAAAGATCCCAAAACCGACCAGGAGTGCGCCGCTTGCCGGGGTAATCCAGCCCGACCAGCGCCGCAATTCCAGTAACTTCTTCAGGGAAGCGGTGAAGGTTCCAGCCAAAATTAACGGAGCGACATAACCCGCGGTATAGGCCAGCAGCAAACTCCCGCCCAGTACTGGATTTTGGGTGGTCGAAATCCAGGCCAGTAGGGTGGCCAGCACGGGAGTGCTACAAGGGGACGCCACCAGCCCGAAAGTCAACCCCAGCAAATAGGAGCGTACGGCGCTGGGCATTTCTTCTGAAATCCACTCCGTTCCAGTAAAGGAGGGAAATTGTAGCGGCAACGCCTCCAGCAAATTCAGCCCCATCAGAATGGCCAACACACTGACGACGATGGGCAGACCAATCCCCACTTGGCCGTAGATTTGTCCGGCGATCGCCGCTAGGATACCCAAAATGGCTAGGGTCGTCGCTAAACCAAGGGCAAACCAAGTGGATTGCACCGCTGCCCAAGCACGTCCCTTCGTCTCATAGCCGCCGATATAGCCGATGGTGATCGGCAGCATCGATAACATGCAGGGCGTCAGGCTAGTGAGCAGCCCTGCCAGAAAAATAATGCCAATACTCACGGGCGTCAGATGCGCCAACTGATTTGCCACCAATCCATCGGCAAATTGCGCCAGATGGTACAACCAGACCTGTAACCGCTCTATCATTCTTTCCTTGAATCAACTGCCATGCTGTAAGGAGACTCTACGCGTTTCGCTAGGCGCTTGTCCTGTAGATGCCCTCTTGCATTCTATCGAACGCCTCTCTCCTATTACCATTGCAGTAGAGACTCTTTGGTCGTTGTTGCCGCACGCTCCGTCATGCCCACTGCTCTGCCTATTGCCGAATTTCTGACACAGCCATCGTCGATTTTGGATGTGCGGAGTCCGGCGGAGTTTGATCAGGGGCATATTCCAGAGGCACTTTCTTTCCCGTTGTTCTCAAACGACGAGCGGGCAGAGGTCGGAACCTGCTACAAGCAAGAGGGGCGAGACGCGGCGGTAGAACTGGGCTTTACGATCGCGGGCCCTAAGTTTGCCGACTTTATTCAAAAAGCCAAGGCGATCGCCCCCGACCGTCAGGTACGCGTTCACTGCTGGCGAGGTGGTATGCGCAGTGGAGCCATTGCCTGGGTATTGGAAATGGCTGGCTTTCACGTCACAACCCTAATGGGAGGCTATAAAGCCTTTCGCCGCTGGGTTTTAGCTGCTTTTGAACAGGAACGGGCGATCGCCATCATCGGCGGTATGACTGGTACAGGCAAAACCGACATCCTCCATGCTCTTGCAGAACAGGGAGAAAAAGTCCTTGATCTAGAAGGACTTGCCAACCACCGGGGCAGTAGCTTTGGCAGCTTGATGTTGCCCTCCCAACCAACCAATGAGCAGTTTGAGAATAGTTTGGCCATGGAGCTGGCTCAACTCAATCCTGAGCGGCGCGTGTGGATTGAAGCCGAAAGCAAAAGCATCGGGCAATGTCGCGTCCCGAATGCCCTGTTTCAGCACATGGAAGCAGCTCCCATTTTCGAAATCCTCCGTCCTAAGGCCGAGCGCCTGGACTTACTCGTCGCCCTCTATGGCCAAGCTCCCCTTGCTGATCTCATCACCGCAACCGAGCGCATCCGCAAACGCCTCGGCGGGCAGCGCACCCAAGAGGCGGTCGCCCTCCTCCAGGCTCACCAGTTCCATGCCGCGTTTGACCACTTGCTCTACTACTACGACAAAACCTACGAATACGACCTCCAACGCCGCACCGTTCCCCGCATCTCGGTTGACGCCACCGGACTCACCCACAACGAAAGCGCTAGACAACTAATTGCCAAAGCCGACCCATTCCTTTCGTAGAGGGGACGAGCAGGGGAAAGTAGATAAACGCAGATGGATTTGGATGCTTTCCTTTGTATCTTTGTGCCTTGGTGGTTAGTATTTCTCTGCACCCTTCTCTGACCACTGAAATCTAATCCAAAATCCAAAATCCAAAATTAATACATCTATGCAACTCACTCTGACCTCGACCCACCTCATCATTGATCTGGACTGGCAGGAGCGCCTTTGGGCATGCCACATTGGTTCAGCTATCCAGGTTCCCCTAGAGCAAATCGTTGCCGTATCCTGCGATCGCCCCGATACGTCCTGGCGCGAAATCCGTGCCCCCGGCACCTTCGTTCCTGGAGTAATCAAAGCCGGAACCTACTACACCGAGCGGGGGCGTGAATTTTGGTACGCCACCTCACCCTGGCAAATCCTCCACCTCCGCCTCCGTGACCATTACTACAAAGGGATTTACCTCTCCCTCGCCGATAATCAAAGTTGGTACGATCGCCTCCAACCCCAAGCATGAATTTGGGATTCTAGATGTCAGGCCTAAGCCAACACTCCATTCGCACCATCTTTTCCTCTCTGAGTCCATCCGCGTTCATCTGCGTTCCCTCTTTCTTCTCTATCTTCATCTGCATTCCGTGGCCACCCCCTCCAACCTCCTCCTTAAACTCAGCCGCCGCTTGTTCACCGATGATGAAACCCGGCAGGCAGACTTTGTTAAAGCCCTGACCCAACCCCATGATTACCCCTCCTGCATTCTCTGGTGTCAGCCCCGCCCAGACGTGGTGCCCTTCGCGATCGCCCCACCCGTTTCCTGGCAGCCTGCGTTTGTCGATCGCCTCGAAATCGCCGACAAAATTGGGCAACACATCCTTCACCAGGAAGGGCATTTCTACTGTTTGGACTTCTCCTCCGTCTTTGCGGCATCCGCCATGCAGGCGATCGCCACTCCCGTCCATACCCTGTTCGATATGTGTGCATCCCCTGGCGGCAAAAGTGTCTTTGCATGGCGCAACTTCCGGCCCATCTGCCTGATTGCCAACGAAGTGACCAACAAGCGCATTGGGGCATTAGTCTATAACCTGCGGCGCTGCAGCACCCGTCCCGGCTACGTCATCAGCGTTGATTCCAAGCAGTTGGCAGAGGAGATTCCAGCCGTTGCCGACCTCGTGCTGGTGGATGCCCCCTGCACCTGCCAGTCTGTGCTCGCCAAAGGCGAAAAAGCGCCAGGTTGCTTCCACCCGGTTTCCATCAACAAAAATGCAAACCGCCAGAAGCGTATCCTGGCAAATTCAGCTAGCCTGGTCGCGCCCCAGGGCCATCTGCTGTATATGACCTGCACCTACTCCAGCGAAGAGAATGAAGGAGTGCTGAACTGGTTTTTGGAGCGGTTTCCAAACTTTTCCCCAGTCATAGTGCCGCACTTGACACCCTACCAATCCCACCTGACGGAGCATCCTTGCTACCGCATGTTTCCCCAGGAAGGGCTGGGAGCGGGTTCTTTTACCGTACTGCTGCAAAATCAAGCGGAGGGCGATCGCACCCCTATCACAGACACCTTCTTTACCGAGCGGCGAGTGATTACGGTGTGATGGAACTGCGTGCGGGCGATCGTTTCTATGGGAAAGCGGAGTCGACCTTAGCCAACTCCGCCGCAAAACAACTCGTGAATCCAAACTCGGAAAAACTTACTAATGTAGATGCTAAAAATAAATTATGTTGTAGCTGGGCAAAGCCCACGACACACAGGTGAATCGCAAGCCTAGTGGATCTCAGAGCTAAGTCTCGTCCACACCCAAAGAGAGAAGGCAACAACAACCCAAGCAGACAGAGCAGCCATAAACTTTACCTCTTATATGACAGCACCTAACGGAACACCTGGGGCAGTAATTCTACGTCAGTAAATACCGCACCTCTGGTTAGTGACTATCCTAAGAGCTGACCGTGGATATCAGTAGTCTCTGCTCCAATCTTTATCCAAGCTTTACAAAGAAACGCCACCATAAATGCGTGTTTCTGGGCGCTGCAGGTTAGAGTTCTGTTCTCCACAGTGTTTTCCACAGATTTAACGCGGGTTTTCCACAAGGTTTTCCATAGCATCAATTTGTTGCCCTCTTTATCGACCTTATAAAAGCGCCCGCAAAAAATGGCAGAAACCACGAAGCAGCAACTGAAAACAGGCACGGGTTGGCGAATTGGGTGGGACGCTACGGCACCCGTTTATAAAGGGCTGATTGGGACGGACGAATGGGCCATCGAGTTGACGGAAGCGGAACTCAATGACTTTTGCCGTTTGGCATTAGAGTTAGCCAGTACCCTACAGCAGATAGCCGCTGAGCTGATGAATGAAGAGAAAATTGCCTGTGAGGTGGAAAGCGATCGCCTCTGGCTCGAAGCAGATGGGTTTCCCCATTCCTATGAGTTGCGGGTGATTGTGCTAGGCGATCGCCGCTGCGAAGGTACATGGGCAGCAGCGGCCGTTCCGCCTCTGCTACAAGCCATCTCAACCTTGCGTGTGTTTTAGCCCTCGGCAGAAGACTTTCGCAGGATGTTAGAGGTCTTACCGTGTACTTAGCGTCTTATACCAATTCGCTAAGAACCCACTACAGATTATTTTTTGAAAGCCGAGCAGTGCGCGGCTTTCAAAAAATAATCTGGTTTTGGTTTTCGTAGAATTGGTATTACTCATCCCATAATTTGGTAAGTCAGCAGGTGCAATTAAAACCCAAATTCTAAAGCCCTGTGCCGCCCGCTGCACAGGCGGCACAGGGCTTTAATTGCACCGACGTACTTGGTTTAGAATTAACAGGTTTTCTGCTTTCAACCGAAAATTCCCTGATTTTTTCAATTCTCCTACCGATTGGTGAATCAATCTGATTAGTCCAAAGAATAGAAATTGGCGGATAAAACCAATATCCTGAAACATTGAGACACATTTCAATGCACAAAATTTCGTGAATCAGGTTGTCAGTAATTTCACGGCTTTTACTTGAATTTCTCCATTTTTATTGGCAATTTCAAGAAAACATTCCGGATTCTTCCTCTAATTCTAGAAGTTTACTTTTCTGATTTTGTTAATTAGGAAAAATCTTCAGGAAGCTTATGGTAGAGCGAATATAGGCAGAGAGCATAACTTATTTGAAGTATTCAAGGATACCTTCCTGATGTGTTCTCTACGGCACCGAAACATTAGCAAGGTTCTCAAAGAATGTAATAAATAACTTCATTGAAGTTTTGCACTTTTTGAGGGTTGTTGTTACTTCTATCCCATTTCTGGGAAAGATAGACTCGTCTCTCATTTCGGATATCCGCTGGTAAGCTCTAGCATCCTCAAATTGAGGTTTTATCCATTGATACAGTACGCAGAGCCTCGATCTTGTTTGGCCGAACGCCTAAACGTACCCAGCTTACGTTGGCACAGCTCGAACAGTTCACGGAAGCCTAGCTATGCAACGGCTGACTTTAGTTGGGTGCTCTCTGCTTTGGAGCCATCTGGCTGTATCGACTCTATGAGAGTTTGTTCATTGCCCACAAGTAATCAGTTTTTAGGTGGTAAAAAATGGCTGTTGAAAAAGTAAACTCCTCTTCTAGCTTGGCTGAAGTTGTTGATCGGATCCTCGACAAAGGCGTTGTAGTTGATGCATGGGTTCGGGTTTCCTTGGTTGGTATCGAACTGCTGGCCGTTGAAGCTCGCATCGTAATTGCGTCTGTTGAAACCTATCTGAAGTACGCAGAAGCTGTTGGCTTGACTGCCCAGGCAGCTGTACCTGCTGCATAGACTCGTTGGAAGCTGGAGAGTATGTCTGCTCTTCGGCCTTCTCTTTATCCCTAGCAGCTCGCCTTCTATGTCCTCACCGACCTGATGAGGTTTGCCTGCCGGAGATAGGGCGAGTTCTGTGGTTTCCGAATTTGATTCAGCGACATGAGGGCAACCAGGGCATTTGTATGTTGACCTGTTGCTAAATAAAGCAGGGCATTGGCCGTAAAATCATACCATTCTGCTTAGAATGACGCTAAAGATGGCTTCGTCATTCTTGACTAGAAGATTCTGCTGCAACTTCACAGCAATTCTGCTGCAGGTTCGCAGCAGTTGTGCTGTAGCTTTGCGGCAGTTGTACAGCAGGCAAGCTATCCCCACGACCCATACGTGGTCAATGCATTTAGATATTTTAGTTATTCTTGCCGGAGGTAGGTTCCCGTGGCGGCTCTGAAAGATCAATGGAAAGAGCAACGGCGTCAACGACAAGCCGAGGTCGAACAACGTCAGCAAGACGTCCGCGAAACGCTGGATGCATTGCAACAAAATCGGCAAGTTATGTCTGCGCTGATGCGCGAAGAATTGGGTGCGTTTCAACAAGCACTCCAACAAGATACTCAACAGTTTCTTGCCCAAGCCTATGAGCAACGATTGGTCAATGCAAAAGCTGTAGCCGAGGCCTTGCAAGCTCATAAAGCGGCGTTGCAAGAAGAGGTGAGCCAATTTCTCTCGCTAACAGCAGCTGAGCGATCGCTCATGGCTCAAGAGTTATTCCAGGGGCTAGAGCGCTTCCATGCCGAACTCAGCACATCGGTTGCCGATCTGCGTCTGGCCCTGCAACGCCGGATGCAAGAAATTCAGTTGGAAGTCCAAATTTTGCAATCGGATACCCAAGACATGCTGGGCGATTACAAGGCAAAGCGGCTTGCCGAGCAAGAGCAGTTGCTGCAAGAGTTGGCCGCCTATGCCGAGGCGCTCCGGGGTGATGTGCAGACCTATCTGACAGAGTTGGAAGCTCTACGAGGCGATCGCGCTGAGCAGTTGTGGCAAATGCTGCAGCAAAGCCGCGCCAACCGGGAAGCAGATATGGAAGCTCTGATGGCTGAGCTGGCTGACTTCCGCACCTACCTCAAGGACTATCGCACCAACCTATACAACCTGGTATGGGGCGATGGGGAGGTAGAGCCGCTGCCCGAGCCCCCCCGCCCTACCCGTAAAGCTACGCCTGTTCAAGCACCTACTCCAACACCTACGCCGCGTCGTCAAGCGCCGTCGCTCTCGCAGAAGGTAACGCCGGGAAAGCCGCCTCGGAGTACTCCGGTTACTCCAGTCGCCGCCAAACCTCAGCCTAAACCTGAGATAGCTCCAGCCCCCGCACCTGTTGTTGTTGAGCCTGAACCGGAGCCAGAGGTTGAGCCGCCCATCGAGCCAACCGTTGTCGCTGAATCCATCAGCCCACCGGAGGAAATGGGCATGGAGGTAGAGCAGCCCATTGCGGTTGCACCGGAACCAGCTCCTGCACCGAAGCCAGAGCCAGAACTCGAACCTGAGCCAGAACCAACAATACTTGCTCGTAAAACGCGCAAAACCGAAACGCTGGAAACCGAAATCTTTGACTACATCAAAGAGCTGCATGGCGCACGGCTTTCGGAGATCGAGTCGGCACTCAATATCAACCGCTTCCAGGCTGTGGATGCTTTGCGTTCACTGATCAAAAAAGGAAGTGTAACTCAGCGCGATCGCGTCTATCTTATTCCAGAGGAAATTAGCCTGTGACTACCGTATTGCAAGCCCGCCCCCGGCGCTTCGTCAGCACCCCCTCCGTTGAACGTGTAGCAACTCGCTCCCTGCGCTACTTGCAGTCGGGTTACTCTGTTCACCTCCGGGGACCGGCCGGAACGGGAAAAACCACCCTTGCCCTCCATCTGGCCGATTTGCTAAGTCGCCCCATCATGCTGCTGTTTGGGGATGATGAGTTCAAAACATCTGACCTTATCGGCAACCAGTCGGGCTATACCCGCAAGAAAGTGGTCGACAATTTCATCCACAGCGTTGTCAAGGTGGAAGATGAGTTGCGCCACAACTGGGTTGATTCCCGCCTGACGATGGCCTGCCGTGAAGGGTTTACTCTGGTTTATGACGAATTCAACCGCTCTCGCCCAGAGGTAAACAATGTTCTGCTAGCGGCATTGGAAGAGAAGTTATTGGTGTTGCCTCCCAGCAACAATCGTCCGGAATACATTCGGGTCAATCCTCATTTCCGTGCCATTTTCACCTCCAACCCGGAGGAGTATTGCGGCGTGCATGGCACGCAGGATGCGTTGCTGGATCGTCTGATTACCATCAACATGCCTGAGCCTGATGAGCTGACTCAGCAAGAAATTGCGGTGCAGAAGTCAGGGCTCGATCGCCATAGCGCCAATGTCGTGGTCAGCTTAGTGAAGGCCTTCCGCAATCGGGTTGGCGCTGAGAAATCTTCGGGTTTGCGCTCCTGCCTAATGATTGCCAAGGTTTGCCACGAGCACGACATCATGGTGACGCCGGAAAATGCCGAATTCCGCGACATTTGCCAAGATGTGCTGCTATCGCGCAGTGGGCTGCCTGAGCAGGAAGCCACTCGGTTGTTGTGGGAAGTGTTCAACGACCTGATTTGCCAACAAGCAAACGAGTCGGATGCGGCGATCGCCCTCAGTGTCTCTGATTTGGATGACCTGGGGCTGGATACAGGAGATACCACCACCGCAACCGAGGGTGGCTCGGATGCATTCCTCGCCGAAACGGTACGGGCGTTGCAGGAATCAGAAACCCGTGAGGCTGACGCAACACCCAGTGAGACAGAGTCGGACGTAGCATCGCCCCAAGAAGTAGAACCTTCCGAGGCTAAAGCCGAAGAGGCGATCGTAGGTGACAGCGCTGCCGCTGAGGAATATTCTGATGTTGAGGCGATTCGTCAATATATGACGGAGCATCCGAATGCGCGTCCCTCGGAAATTCAGACCGCGCTACAAATTAGCCGTGTCAGGATTATCGATGCCCTGCATGTTCTACAGGAGAAGGGGGCGATCGCGGCTCCTAGTTCGACGTCCGCTGCATCCACGACTGCGACAGAGGAGTAGGAACTATGACGGCGACCGTTTCCGGACGCAATCCGGCACAATCCCGTCCCATGATTACCTCGACCCAGGCCTCGACCTTGGCTGATGTGCTAGAGCGAGTGCTGGACAAAGGCATTGTCATTGCGGGTGACATCACTGTTTCCGTCGGCTCAACAGAATTGTTGAGCATTCGGATTCGCTTGCTCATTTCTTCGGTCGACAAAGCGAAGGAAATTGGGATCAATTGGTGGGAGGGCGACCCTTACTTAAGCGGGCAGTCTCAGAGTTTGCTGCAAGCCAATCAGCAACTTCAAGCCCGTATCGAAAGTTTGGAAGGCGAATTGAGGGCACTCCGGGCCGCCCAAGATTGAAGTGTTCAACCAAACGGTTACTGAGGCACATCATGGCTCAAACAAAGACACACTACATCGACTCCGAGCACTATCGGCAAATGCTGGTTCGCGATGGCGATCGCCGCTTTCGGGAGTGGCACACAGCCTTTTTGCAATACCAAAAGCAGTATCAGCAAGATTTAGCTAAGCGACGGAGTGCATCGGCATAGGATCGATTTTTGCGATCGCTGCTACATCCATTCCACCGCAATGACTCGGTGGCAGAGGTTAAAGGGCAGTCTGGCCCCGATTGCCTCTGCCACATTCTGGCATTAGGACTTACGCATATTGTTGGTGCTGTGGACGCATCGCGCTCAAAACATCAACAAATCGAGTGAGGATTAGATGAGTTTTGCATCCATCCTGAGCATGAATGTGTCGGGGAGAAAATTTAACAAGGGTCAGTGGTAGCAAGGCATGATCCTGAAGAGGTCGGTTTTGCCAAGCGTTAACCGTTTGTCCCAAGCTTCTTATCAAAACCTTCTCCTGCGGCTATTATAGGCTTTTTGCTGTCCAAGCCGATCGGTATGCTGAAGAAGCCCTTACAGCTCAGGCGACTTACAGCCCTGGTAGCCATTTCCCCAAATCGGTGCGAACAGTCCCAATTTTTCACCCCTTGAAACTATGCCTCCTTCCGAACCATCTGATGCGCCTATTCAACTGCAACCAGACGGTGCTCTCGCAAAACCCAAGGGCAACGATGCTGGGCTGGCTCCCCTGTTACTAACGGTGGTAGAGCTGGTGCGCCAGTTGATGGAGGCGCAGGTGATTCGGCGGATGGACGCCGAGGAACTGAGCGAAACGGATCTGGAACGGGCGGCAGAAAGTCTACGAACCTTGGAGGAGCAGGTCGTCCGGCTGTGCGAAGTCTTTGAAATTGACCCAGCAGATTTGAATATTGACCTGGGCGAAATTGGGACGCTACTGCCAAAGACGGGAGGCTACTATCCTGGCGAAACCTCCACCAATCCAACCATTCTGGAGTTGCTCGATCGCCTCCTCAATACAGGGGTTGTGTTGGAGGGCGATGTGGATTTGGGTCTGGCACAGCTCAACCTGATTCATGCAAAGCTCCGCCTCGTCCTCACGTCAAAACCGATTTAAGGGTTGTTGGCTCAGGATTAATTCAATAGCCTCGTCAACGTTAGTTATCCCAACGCACTGAATAGCCCTTGCCATCCGAAAAAGGTCAGCATTCCCAGAACAATCGTTAACAGCAAATTGCGGGTGAAAGCACAAACGACGACCGCTGCGATCGCCCCTATCAGGCGTGCATTGAGGTAGCTCAAGTGAAGTGCACCGTCGCTCAGCAACACTTCTGGGAGGACAATGGCCGTCAACACCACCGGGGGCACGTAGCGCAGGGCACTTAAGATTGCAGGCGACAGCGTGATCCGGCTGCTGGCGCCAAACATGACATAGCGAATCGAGAAAGTAGCGATCGCCATTCCTACAATCATCAAAACTTCATTCATCGTCCGTCGATCCTCGTTTCATTGATTTGAAGGGGAAGTGGGCATGGATGATTGCCCCACAAGTACTAGGCTGGGCGCTGGGCGTTGAGTCGTCGTTCGCTGCAAACTCCAGCCATGATTCCGGCGATCGCCGCTACCATCAAGCCCAGTTTGTGGGGGAGTGGATAGGCCAACAGCGCCACAACACCCGCTACCCCAACCGCAAGTCCCATTGGTTTCGTTTTCACATAGGGAACGATCATGCCCAGGAACGTGACGGACATCGCGAAATCAAGCCCCCATTCCGCCGCATTGGGAATCAGTTGTCCGACCGTGATTCCGAGGAGAGTACAAAGCTGCCAGTTGATGTACATGGCCAGCCCTGCACCCAGGTAGTACCAGTGCTTAAACGGCGAGCGAGCATGCGATTCATACCGACGAATGGCGATCGCAAATGCCTCATCCGTCAGCAAGAAGCCGAGAACCGCCTTCCATCGGGGTGACAAAGGCTTGACATAGGGCACCAGACTTACGGAATACAGCAGGTGCCGCAGATTCACAATAAACGCCGTCAGCACAATCAGCAGCCATCCCGTACCCGCTGCAATCATGCCGACCGCAATAAACTGAGACGACCCAGCGAACACAAACGCCGACATCGCCAAAGTACCGCCAACAGAAAGGCCATTGCTTGAGGCAAGGGTGCCAAAGATAATACCAAAGGGAATGGCACCGACGATCAGCGGAAAGATATCCCTCGCCCCTGTCCAAAATTCATGCTGACGGGAGGCCGGGCGCGATCGCGCCCCAGCGTTGGAGGGTAAAGAATGGGCATTTGGCATAGCTCTTAGCGATCCGTTATTTTAGGCCTATGAGCTATCAGCCTAGCTAGAGGGGTAGGGGTAAATCTTGTACGTTTTTGCAACCCCGCAAATATTGCCCTGGCGTCACCCCCACCATTTTCTTGAAGTGGCGATGTAGATGGCTTTGATCGGTAAACCCCGTTTCTAAGGCCGTATCGATGATTGACCATCCCGTCGCCAACAACCGCTTCGCTCGATTGACCCGCACCTGATTGAGATAGGCATGGGGAGGCAATCCCACCTGTTTGCGAAACACCCTCAGCAGGCGCAGCGGTGTCAGATCAACTAGGGTGGCCAATTCATCCAAGGAAATATTAGTGGTGTGGTGATCAATGAGGTAGTCGCGCACCAAGCGCACAACCCGAGCCTCTTTCCCCACCGATTTGCCCAGGGGGCGATCGCTGGCATGGTGGCGAATCAAGTGAGCCATATCCCAAAGGAAGCGCGATTCCCGTTCTAGGGCAGATGGCGATGTCTCCAAGGTCCGATGGAGTGCAACCAGATTCCGGTGAAGTTGTGGCTCCTGGATCACGGCAGACGAAAAGTGAGGCATTGGTTTGGGGCGCTCGGCCAGTTCCGCCGCCGCCTGTTGCAACCAATCAATAGCGGGCAACAAGGTGCGATAGGTCCACCCCGTTTCAAGCACGGCATGGCCGGTGTGAATTTCTCCCGGATCCGTGATGACCACACTGCCAGGGGGTGCCACATGCATTTCCCCCCGATACTCAAACGCCATAACCCCCGATTCCACGATGGCGATGCCAAACCCTTCATGGGCATGGCGCGAGAAAGAGTAGGTGACGTAGGTCGCGTGAAGCATCTCTAAATCATGCAACACGGGATCACGCCAAAACTTGACACGCTCTTTTGGAAACGCTCGGCGACTCATAACACGCTAGAAACATGACTCGTTTGTTTAGTTTAGGCAAATCGTGCGATTGCTGTCTTGTACGTTTTTGCAACCCGGTATTATCCAAGCCGCTCAGTACAGGACAAAAAATTAAACCCCTGCTAAAACCCCTGATTTTATGTGGCGCGGGCACTGCCTGCGCCACATAAAATCAGGGGTTCTTTGGGTTTTGTCCTGTACTGAGTCCAAGCTGTTACAGACGAGCGAGATTATGAATGAGACCCCGACAAACAGCGGCCATGAATTTGAGGTCAAGGGTTTCGATGCGATCGCTCGGCTTGTGGTAATGGGGATTGCGCAGGAATGAGGTGTCGGTCACCATCACCGCTGGGTAGCCCTCGTCCCAAAACGGAGCATGGTCGCTGCGGCGGGTGTCGGGGACAATGAGACCGCGATTGCCTGCGGGGAGCCAGCGACAGGGAACCGTTCCCCAGCGCTGCATCGCTCGACTCAGCCGCATCATCGCTAACGTTGATTTCCAATTGCCCACCAGCGCAATGAAATTTCCCTGGTCGGGGTAGAACGGCGAAAGCCCCGGCGGATAGGTTTGCGAGTTGGGTTCATCGGTGCAGTAGCCCAGCATTTCCAGGGAAAACATCAGCCGCAGCCGCGTCCCCAACGCTCGTAGGTGCGCCGCATAGCTAGCACTGCCTTGCAGGCCATACTCTTCCATGTCGAAGGCCACCAGCTGTAAGGGTGATCGCTGCTCCGACTGTGCCAGCGCTGCGGCCAACTCCAGCAGCACGGCAACCCCACTCGCGTTATCATCTGCCCCCGGACAGTTAGGCACCGTGTCAAAGTGCGCTCCAATCAGAATCATCGGGTGCTTAGCCCCATCCGGTTGCGAGGCCGGGAGGTGCAGAATCAAATTTTGGTGTGATTGCCCACGGACTTTAAAGTCATGGGTTGTGACTTCGCCCCACTGTGCCAATTGCCCACGAATATACTCTCGAGCAAAGAAATGCCCACCTGCTGCGAGATAGGGGTCGCGATCGCGCACAATTTGGGTCAAATGCTCCTGCAACCTTGGCCTCAATGTAGCTATGTCGGGCAAAGCGATCACAGGGTTGGAAGCAGACATGGCAGCACTGTTCATAAGCATTTTCGCCAACATGGTTGCATGAATCGTTGCACGAAGAAGCCCATAAAAGCGGTGACAGGGTTTCAGCGCTAAACGCCAACCGCCACATCGTTGAAACGTGACGCCTTTACATCCGTGCTGCGAAGAACACCTCCGTGTCGACATGGAACAGCGAGAAGCTTCGGTAGGCAACGGTTGCCGGGGTGAATGTAGGGTTGGCGATCGCCTCTAACAACTCGTTTTGTATCGCTTTCTTAAGCTTAATTTTCTCAGCCTACAGATAAGCTATATAGTTCATATGAACTATTAGGTCACGCAATGCCGTTTGCAAATTAGGGGGAGACGGTTATGGCTGAAAATGCCAAAGACGCGATCGCTACCATCATTCCGACATTGCGCTACAGGGATGCCGCTGCTGCTGTCGAGTGGCTCTGCCAAGCCTTTGGGTTTGAAAAGCACTTGGTTGTGCCTGGTGAGGATGGGGCGATCGCCCATGCCGAACTGGTTTTTGGCAACGGGATGATCATGTTAGGAGCTGCCCGTGAGGATGCATTTGATCGGCTTCAACAACCCCCGAGTCAGATGGGCGCGGTTGTTACGCAGAGTCCGTACATCCTGGTCAAGGACGTAGACGCACACTACAAACAGGCGATCGCCACTGGGGCGCAAATTGTTATTGACATCAAAGACGAAGATTACGGGGGCCGCGACTATTCCTGTCGAGATCCAGAAGGGCATTTGTGGAGTTTTGGTACCTACGATCCGTGGAACGCTGCATAGAAACAACTCATCTATTTAGCCCAAGGAGGGCACTATGAAACTGACTCCTTATCTCAATTTCGATGGCGATTGTGAAGCCGCATTTAAGTTTTACGAACAGGTTTTTGGCGGCAAGATTGGTGACAACATGGTCTATGCGGGCTCTCCCATGGAAAAAGAGGTGCCCCCTGACTGGCACAACAAAATCATGCACATATCCCTGAGCATCGGCGATCAAGAAATTATGGGATCCGACGCGCCGCCTAGTTACTTTAAAGAACCCCAAGGAACTGAGCTATCCATCCAAGTTGAAGACCCAGACAAAGCAGAACGAATCTTCAAGGCTCTAGCCGAAAACGGAACGGTCACAATGGAAATTCAAGAAACCTTTTGGGCTGCTCGCTTTGGCATGGTAACGGATCAGTTCGGCACCCCCTGGATGATTAATTGCGATAAACCCGCTTGAGCAAATGCATTGTTTAAAGTGCTGAGTTTAGGCCACTGATTGAGGAATCGGATTTCTTTTTCAGAGGATGTCAATGAGCATCGATGCATGTCCCAGCAATCCGGTTCCGACTCACATTTACCCCTTAGGAGATGACGAGATGGAAACAACTACAGCGCCTCAAGAAACCACGATGCCAGAACAACCGCAAAAAGCGCATCACTGGCTCCAGAAACTGGTTGGTGAATGGACTTACGAATCGAAAGCAAAAATAGAGTCAGATCAGCCAGAGGAAACGTTGTCGGGTACCGAGACGGTGCGATCGCTCGGAGGACTCTGGATCATGGCTGAAAGTCAGGGAGAAATGTGCGGTGATAGCGGCGACATGACGGCCATTATGACCCTGGGCTACAACCTAACGACACAGCGATACATCGGCACCTGGGTAGGCTCAATGATGACCCATCTCTGGGTGTATGACGGCGAACTGGATGCCGCAGAGCGAGTGCTAACCCTCAATGCCCAGGGACCTGCGATGTCGGGTAACGGCATGGCTCCATACAAAGACGTGATCGAATTCAAGGATGACGATCATCGCGTGCTAACCGCCTATATGGTGGGTAATGATGGGCAGTGGCAGCCGTTTATGACGACGATCTATCGGCGTCAATCCTAGCAGCAACCTATCAGAGTCCGCCAAATGATGGAGCAAGAGCAGCCTTTTGACCTCAGCACCCGTTACGTTGTGATGGATGGCGATGGTGCGGCTATTCCAGTGCCCGTGAGCAACACCTTCTTTGCTGATTTAGAGCGCCAGTTTGGTGACTTTGCAGGCAAGCGTTTAGTCGCACATTTCACTTTTGACCAAGACTGGGATAGCTGGGAAATGCATCCAGCGGGTGATGAATTTGTGTACTTGCTTTCTGGTCGAGTCGAGTTGATCCTAGAGCAGAATGGGGCAGAGGATGTCATTCCGCTGAAGACACCAGGGACTTATGCGCTTGTACCGCGTGGAATCTGGCATACGGCCAGGGTTCTCGAACCCAGTTCGATGCTGTTCATTACCCCTGGTGCGGGAACTCAGCACCGATCGCACTAATACATCTCCCTATGCAATACACCCCATCCACAGACACAATCGATCTTGACGCCTACTTCCAACGTATTGGGTATTCCGGAGAGCGAACAGCAACCTTACCAGTTCTAGAAGCAATTCATTACGGCCATGCGCGGGCGATCGCCTTTGAAAACTTGACTCCCCTGCTCGGACAACCTGTCCTTCTGGATCTGGGTGCTCTCCAACAGAAATTAGTGAACTCACGCCGGGACGGTTACTGCTTTGAACAAAACGGCCTGTTTTGTGAAGTGCTCACCGCTTTGGGCTTTCAGGTAACTTGTTTAGCAGCGCGAGTTTTGTGGAGCATGCCGGAGGACCTCATCTGTCCTCGCATCCACATGGTGCTGTTGGTGCATGTTGACGATATCCCCTATGTCGCTGATGTCGGTTTTGGCGGCTTGACGCTGACAACGCCCCTTCGACTGACGCCAGACATTCAACAGCCCACCTCTCACGAGCCATTCCGAATATTAGAAGTAGACGATACTTACCTCCTGCAGGTTCATTTTGGGCAGGAGTGGCAATCTCTCTATCAGTTTGATTTGCAACCGCAACATCCGCCTGATTACGAGGTAAGCAATTGGTATGTCGCGACGCATCCAAAGTCACTGTTTGTCAATTCATTGATGGCCGCTAGACCGGATACAGACTGTCGTTATGCTTTGCGCGATAACCATTTTGCAATCCATCATCGCAATGGAAAAACGGAAAAACATACACTGACAACAGTTAAAGAATTTTGCGCCGTGCTGTCCAATGAGTTTCAATTGACATTGCCCGATCATCAAGATTTAGAGAATACCTTGCAGCGATTGATCCGGTCAGACACTGCAGACGACTCATGACATCTCAGTTATGAATCGTGACCAATAATTTCTCTCAAGCCAGAAGGTTGTTTGTGAAAGAAGCCATCCCCTTACTCGACCATCGCCAGGAGAATCCGACAGAGGGATTGCTGCCTCGGTCAGCGGTCTTGTCTAGTTGTGGGTGGGATGGGATTCATCTGGAGTTGTATCAACAACCTAAGTTTTCCATCGCAGAGCATCAACATCCCCTCCATGCGATCGCCCTCGGCCTGCCCAACTCTACGGGGATTGCTGAGGGCTATCGTTGGCTAGACGGCGATCGCCATCGGGAAGCGCGGCCTGTGGGCAGCATTGCCATCATTCCGGCTGGGGTCTCCCATCGCTGTAGCTGGGACAGCGAGACGCAGTTCATGGTGCTGGCGCTAGAGCCGGATTTGCTCAAACAGATGGGCCAGGATTGGGTGAATCCCGATCACCTCCAATTACTGCCCCGCTTTATGGATGCGGCGGATGACTTTATTCACCGCCTTGGCTCAACGCTGCGGGCTGAGGCTGAATCGAGTGGTCTGGGCAGTCCGTTGATGATAGATAGCCTGAAAACAGCTTTAGCCGTTCATCTACTACGTCATTACTGCGCCACCCAGCCTCGACTGTCTAGCTTTTTGGGTGGGCTCTCGGTCGCCAAGCGGAATCAAGTGAAAGCCTATATCGACGCCCATTTGCATCAGAACTTAAAGTTGGTGGAACTGGCGGCGATCGCCCAAATCAGCCCGACGTACTTTGCCCGTTTGTTCAAGCAGAGCGAAGGCATTACGCCCCATCAATACATCCTGCAACAGCGAATAGACCGGGCTCAGTCGTTGCTGCGCCACAGTGAATTGAGTTTGGCCGACATTGCCGTCAGGATCGGCTTTTGCGATCAGAGCCATCTGACGCGCTGCTTCAAACGGTTGGTTGGTGTGACCCCGACCCAGTTCCGCCAACCCTGATGGCAACGATATCCAGATAGCAAGAATATCCCAATAATGTGTGGTTTTGTTCTAGAACCCGGCCCAGCCTCATTCCTACGCTGGTGACAGGTTCGACTGGAGATACAACCATGCCTGTTACTCATACTGACGTGACCATCGCCACCCCAGAGGGACAGATGCCTGCTTTTTTCTGCAAGCCAACGGAAGGCGATCGCCTGCCTGCCGTTTTGCTGCTCATGGAAGCATTTGGCCTGACTTCTCACATTCGTGATGTGGCCGTTCGCATTGCTCAAGAAGGATACGCGGTGTTGGTTCCCAATCTTTACTATCGCGAGGGAGGCGTCACCTTTGGTTATGACGAGGTGGAGCAGGGCATGGCGGCGATGTGGCGACTCGACTTTGGGCAACCGATGGAGCAGGATCTCAAAGCGGCGATCGCCCACCTCAAATCCCGACCGGAAATCAACCCAGATCGCATTGGTGTTACAGGGTTTTGCCTAGGGGGCGGGCTCACGTTTCTTTCCGCCTGTCGGTTTTCGTCAGATCTCGCTGCGGCTGCCCCCTTCTATGGCATGGTGTTCGATGAGTGGATCGAGGCGGTGCAGGATATGACCGTGCCGATCATGCTATTTTTTGGTGGACAAGATCCCTTCATTAGTGGCGATCGCATCCAGCAAATTGAGGCGCGCTTTCAAGAACTCGACAAAGCCTACGACCTCAAGCTTTACCCCGACGCCAACCATGGGTTCTTCTGCCACGAGCGAGAGTCTTATCACCCCGCTGCGGCTGCCGATGCCTGGAAAGAATTGACGCAGTTCTTTCGCCAGCATTTGCAGGGATAACCATCGGTCGGCGTTACAGCACTCTGTACTTGCATGAGGTCGATCATTCTTTGAACGCTCCGCAGCAGTACCGGGGGCAAAGAATGATCGATCCTTAAATTCGTAGGACTATAATCCTCAACCCCCTTCAGATGCCCTCATACTGAGACCGAGCATCGATTCATACGACAACGCCATTTCAGCCATGAATACACTCCAAACGATTGCAGAATGGCTGGCCGGGGAATTTGATAATCAGGAACAGGCGATCGCCGACCCCGTCTGGTTTGTGCATCTGCGCCTCTGGCATCGTCCGCTGCCTTTTCGGGTGGAAGGCAATCCGGCATTTCTGGCAGAACAAGCGAATATGTTGGATCCCGAAAACCCCTACCGTCAGCGGGTGCTGATCCTACAACCACCCTCTGCAACCAGCGGCGGCGATGTTGGCCAAGTTGAATATCGCGCCTTTCGCCAACCCCAGCAAGTGAAGGGCGCAGGTGCGCATCCCGAACGCTTGCAAACGCTACGCCTAGAGGACTTGCTGCCGCTGCCCGGTTGCATCCTGCACCTCAGCGCGGCTGGGCAAGGCTTCAAGGCTGAACCGCCCTCCGAGGCAAAATGCTTCTTTCAGTACGAAGGCAAAACCCGCCAGGTCGTGTTGGGCTTTGAGGTAGAAGCGCAACGGTTCCGTAGCTTCGATCGGGGTGTCGATCCGGAAACGGGAAAAGGTCTGTGGGGTGCGCTGATGGGGCCGTACCAGTTCACCAAACGCCAAAGCTTTAACCTGGAGCATTGATCTTGAGGACGGGTACGTCTTATAATCTCTTGCTTGGGCAAACTGGAGAGTCTGATAGTGCTGCAACCTGTAAGGCTTATTCAACCTGATGGGTGTTGACTAAGTTCTCAGATGCTTGAACCCGTATGTTCTGACACGCTGCTTCCCGCTGCTGAGAGTTCGCAATCAATCCAACGACCTGAGCAGCATGTTCATATTCTCCGACTCGTGATAACTCTCGCGCTAGAAGCTCCAATCGGAAATCCCCGAATTGCGTTTGTGTTGTGCTCATGTGCTGGGCGATCGCGACAACGCGCTCATAGGCTCCTTCATCAATCAAGTAATTGGCCATATTGTAAAGCCTGGAAGCTCTATTCTCTTCATCTTGAATGGTGAGAGCAATCTCATACGCTCGATCTGGATTCTGCCGATAACTATTTGCAACAATTAAGCCAAGCAGATCATCCCTGTAAGGGTCATTTTCAATGAATTCCAGCGCCAGATCAATCTGATTATTCTGAGCTAGTAAAGGTGCAACGCTAAGTCCTAACCATATGCGGTTTTCATTAGCAACACGATTCCATTCAAAAAGGCGATCAAATTGCTGATACGTTATCAGTTGCGTCGCAATCTCATCAGCCAGTGCTTGAATATCTCGAAGATTGAGTTCAAAGGATTTGTCAATTGCTAATTGATTAATTTGGGTTGCCTGTTCAATGTCTCCAGCCTCGAATAGGTGATTGGAAATGGTAAGGAGTATCTCAACTTTTAACCGTTCATATCGATTGTTGAACCCACGGAGATCTGGCGCAGAAAGTAGTGTTTCCATTGTTAAAGTGGGCATTTGCGCAAATATTTCCAGTGCTTCATCAACCCATCCAAGAGTCGCCAGTATTTCGGCTATGTAGACTAATACACTCAAGTATTCCCTAGTGTTTTCTAAGGAGGCAGCCTGCATGTTTTCTAGGGAGGCTACCTGCTGTCGTGCTGATTCAAACGCAACTTGAGCTTCTTCTCTACGCCCTGCATTAGCCAAAGCTTTTGCACTATCCATTAGAGCAATGGCTTGGAATGCACTCGAATCGATGGTCTGTATTACGTCTTGTGCTCGTTCAAATTCTCCTGCTTCAGCCAGATGAGACGCGATCTGCTGTCGTAGTGCTGGATCATTGCTGGTTTGGGCAAGTTCCATTATCAGATCATATTTCCCAGCCGCCACAAGCCTTGAAATCAGTCTCTGAAGCTGTTGGAGCTGAAGGGTGATATTTTGAGTCTCAGTTTGAGTTATCACCTCCTCTAATTGCTCATAGGCTTCCATATCAATTAGAGTCATAAGAACTGTAAAATATTGCTGCCGCTGCTCTTCGATATCTGTAATACCGTTCACCAAGTGCAAGGCAGCGTCAAGCTGATTCGCCTCAACAAGCTCTCGACTAGCATAGGCTAGAAAATCAAGCGATTCCTCAGGTGGTATTGAATTCCCCGTAGGCATGAGTGTGGGTAGTATTGAAGGCTCTCCAGATATGGGTATGACATGAGGGGCTAGAGGACAAGAAATGATTGGGAATGATTCTTCCGTAGAGGAGAGCGGATTTGCCAATGCAGCATTTGCAATAAAAAATGGGGCAGAATAAATTGCTGCCGAAACGAACAGCTTGAACTTGATGCCTAACTGGAGATACATACGCAGTGCAAAAACAGAGCTAATAGGCAGGAGAACTCAAAGTTTGAAGCGGATTTATTCTTGGATGAACCTATTTTATACCTCACAGTCTAGCTCGGTAGTTGGGGATTTCAGGGTCAGAAAGGATGAAGTTTTAGTTTGTTTTAGAGTGAAGTTTGGGCTTGTTCTCTTTGCCGCGATCTGAGCCACTAAGAATTTATTGCAAACAAGTCTTAATCCAGATTTCGCCCTGTGAGTTCCACAAAAATATCTTCCAGGTTGGAAGGACGCACCATCATTCCGGCTTTGTTGGGTTGTTGCTCGAAGAAGGCATCGGCCTCGTCCATGGTGGGGAAGAAGTGATAGTCCCAGCGATCGCCCATCTGCTTCATCAACAAGCCTTTGCCATGCTTCTCGCGCATGGCTTTTAGGGTGCCGAGTTCAATCAGCTTGCCGCTATCCATAATGCCGATGCGGTTGGTGACACCATTATTCGAGAAGGAGGAGCCACAGAGGTATTCCACCTCTTCCATATAGTGGGTCGTCAGCAGCATGGTCATGCCCTGCTGATTCAGCCCTTTGATGATTTCCCAAAGACGACGGCGGGTTTGCGGATCTAGCCCGACGGTCGGTTCATCGAGGAACAGAATGCGGGGTTCGTGGAGCAAGGCTCGCGCAATTTGCAAACGTCGTTTCATCCCGCCCGAGAGCGTTTTGACTAGGTCGTCTCGGCGATCGCTCAGCTCCACATACTCTAGCCAGCGCTCGATATCCTTCTTCCGCTGTGGGTTGGGAATATGGTGCATGCGGCCATGGAATTCCATGTTTTCCCATACCGTTAGATCCACATCCACGCTCATTTGTTGCAGCACGACGCCAATTTGCCGCTTTACCAGAAACGGTTGCCGCACCACATCATATCCAGAGACTCGAATGCTGCCCTGGCTGGGTTTTGTCAGGGTAGTGATCATGCGGATGGTAGTGGACTTTCCGGCTCCATTGGGGCCAAGCAGCCCGAAGATTTCTCCTGGCTGAATCTCTAGGGACAGATCATCGACAACCGCAGCGTCGCCGTAGAGCTTAGAGACATTTTGCAAAATGACGGCAGCATCAGACATAGGTGAATTGGGCGATCGCGCCCGGTTAGGTAAATTCTTCTTTACCTAAGTTAACACTGCTAGCTACCCGATTGAAGCGAAGGGTGTTATAGTGCATGTGTACTATTGGGGACAAAACGCCCCGGTTGGTTCCCGAGGAAAACCTATGACTACTGGTACCAAAACGCGACGTTCCCGTAAAGGGCAGACGGCGACTTCGGCATCGGGCGATCGCATTCTCGCTCTCGATGCGGGCAACTACGACCTGAAGTTTTTCGATGGTATTGGTCATCCCAAAGCCATTCGCTCCGTCCGGTTTCAGCTCCCCCAAGGGCGGGATGCGGTCAGCTATTCCGAGGCATCGCCACTGATTGAATTACCCGATGGCACCCGTTATCACTTTGGTGCCCAGGCCTACAAATACCGTCGCCAGCAGCAAACCGTTGTTGAAAACAAGGTAGAACTGGCACGGCTACACCTCTATGCTTGCCTGGAACCCTGGAATGACTCGACCGAGTTTTCTGTGCAGGTCTTTGCCTCCACCCCCGACCCCGCGCGCAATGCCGAACCCATGCGCGAGCAGCTGACGGGATTGCATGAGTTTCGGCGCAACGGTTTGGACTACCGCGTCCAGGTTACCCATGTGGACGTGGAGCGGGAAGGTATGGGTGCGTACCGCTATGCTAAGCAACTCGGATTGGTTCCCAGTAGTGGTTACACCATCGTTGTTGATATTGGTGGCGGCACCTGGCTAACGCGCCTGGTAGATGCCGAAGGCGAGGTGATTGATGAAAACGTGATGGATCGAGGCGGGGCGTATGAACTGGCCGTTTCCATTAGCTTCGACAAGCGCCTCACTAGCATCCTGGGCACCAGCGCCGATCCCAGCATCATCATGGATGGCTTCCGCAACGAGCATACCTATGCGGATACGGAGCTGTCCTGGGAAGAGTGGCTGGATGAGCACCTGGATTCCTGGTTCAAGGGCATTTTCCAGACGGTACGAGCCCAATACACCCCCTATCTGCCCCGAGTGACACGCTTTTTGGTAACCGGCGGCAGCACCCACCTGATTTCCGATCGCCTAGCGGGACGCAAGCTCTTTACGGTGATGGGGGATCCGCAGTTCGCCAATGTTCGGGGTTTACATTCGATGTCGAGTGATACACAACTATGCATGACCGCCAACTAAGCCCTTTCACCCAACCGAAAGGGGCAAATACGACAAAACCCAAAGACAACAAAGTTCGCCTCAGCCGCGATGTGTTGGACAAGGCACAGATGATCGCCTCAGAGTGGGGCTTAAAGAATGCTCGGGCGGCAATCGAAGCGGTGTTTCGCTGCTATGCCGATGAGTATTTGGGGAAGATGCCCGGTGGAAATCGAGCGATCGCCTTCCAGCCCACCTGGTCACCCCCCAAACCCCAGCCGAAAGCGGCTGCCGCCAATTGCGAAGCACTGGATGTGTTGGATGAGTTGTTAGGTGTCTAAAAGCGCTAGGGATAGGGCGATGAAGACTGAGTCCGTCAATTTCCTACGAAGGTGATTGACGTCTGATCACTACAGGTTTGTTGTTCCCTTTCCATGCGATTTTCCCCTATAGCTTTGGGTAATCCGCCCGATGCAACGGAACTGCTCCCAGTACCGTTGGCTGACGATATCGCCTTCATTTGAGAGGATGTCGATGCCGATGCCGTTGCGTCCCTGGCTTTTGCCGGAGCTGTGGATGTAGTGGCGATCGCCCAGATATAAGCCCACATGGGTGCAGCGTTCTGGGGCACCAAAGAACACCAGATCCCCGGGGGCGGCATCATCCAAATCAATGGTTTGGACGAAGGCTTCTTGTTGGTAGGCGTCGCGGGGCAGCCAAACGCCCTGGGCAGTGAATGCGGCCTGCATAAGGCCAGAGCAGTCATAGTTGGGACCAACCGTACCGCCCCAGAGGTAGGTGTTGGATTGGCGCATCGCCGTCTGGGTAAAGGCAATGGCCTGAGGCAGGCGGGGAGCAATATCCGCTTGCCCTAATACGATTGGGCGATAGGTTTCGGTCGCTGGAATCAAATATTTTAGATCTTCAGCGGCTAGCCAGCCGGGGTAGTCGTCTTCGCAAAGTTCGACGGCGATCGCCCCTTGAGGATCAATCCCATGCAACAGGTCTGTTACCCGGAGCTGTCGTCCGATTGTTGCCTGGGTCGCCAGACTTTTCATTGCAGGAGAATCGTAGAGGTCGAGATTCATCTCGCAGCGAAATTCTTGATATGGGTCAGCCGCAAGGAGATCCTGGAGTTGAGCGATCGAAACCATAGGGAGCGAAACCATGGAGAGAGGTCGATAAGCCAGATAACAGGTGTTGTGTAGGCAGAAAATCGCCTACAGTCATTTCAGCAGGACTTACACAAACTTGCATCATCTTGAGTGAACTTGTTGGTGTTGTGATCCCGTCACGGCCACACCATCAATAAAACAGCCTCAATCAAACCGTAAGTTCTGCTCAGTACGGAGATGACTATAGCGGCAACGGGGGTAGAGATGCCATTCTTTCAGCAAGACGACCAACTTACGCAGATTGGCGATCGCCTTCTTGCCGATACCCGTGCCCAGTTCCCGACGATCGCTGCGAATCAGATTGCCTTGACCTGGCTGGTATATGACGAACCCTATCCAGTCAACACCGGGGGGGCGCTCACTGCGGAAGAGTTCTGGCGCTATCCGGTGCGGGGCTATACTTACCGAGGCGTAGAGCGAATCTATCCAGCCAGCGTCGTCAAATTGTTTTATCTGGTGGCGGTGCAGGAATGGTTGGAGTCGGGCATGATTTCTGCATCAACCGAACTGGATCGAGCCGTGCGCGACATGATTATCGACTCCAGCAACGACGCCACGAGCCTTGTCGTCGATACCCTCACGGGCACCACCAGCGGGCCTGAACTGCCACCGGGGCCGTTTGAAACCTGGAAACAACAGCGCAATATTATTAATCGGTACTACCAAAACCTGGGTTGGGAAGAGTTTGAGACGATTAACGTCAACCAAAAAACCTGGTGCGAGGGTCCCTACGGACGGGAACGATTGTTTTATGGGGAGGCGATGGAAAATCGAAATTGGCTGACGACCAACGCGGTGGCACGGCTGTTCCACAGTGTTGTCGGCGGAGTGGCTGTATCGTCGGAGCGATCGCAAGCCATGATGCAATTCCTTAGCCGCAGCCTCAACCCGGCGGATCTTGCTGCGGATCCAGAAAATCAGGTCATTGGCTTTTTGGGTGAGGGCTTGCCCGAAACGGCACAACTTTGGTCGAAGGCGGGTTGGATGAGTCGGGTGCGACATGATGCGGCGTATGTCGAACTCCCTGATCGAAAGCCCTACCTGCTTGTCGTTTTCACCGAAGGCACAGCTCAGAGTGAAAACGAAGCGGTGCTACCGTTCATCTCCAAAAAAATTGTCGCAGCGATTCAATCCAGCCAGGTGTAGCGCTACGTGCTTAGGGACTTGCGTGAAAATAAAATTCCCAAAATCCCAGAGAGAGGGGCTAAGCCCGCCGCCCCTCTCTCTGGGATTTTATTTTCTGGCTGATCCCTTAGGTAAAACCTAATCGTTTTTGAGATTTCAGTAGTACGGAGATAGGGGAAAACGGTTGATCCTAAGCCCAACACACAAGATTCGAGAAAAGCGATGTGCCGTGTAGCAACACACGACACATCTATGTTTCAAGTCAGACTTGGGTTTCAAGTCAGATTTGGGGGATGATTCAGGGCTTTAGTCTTCTTCCCAGCTCTCTACGGCCAAAAGCGCGCTGATAGGATCTTGCATGGAAAAGTCGAAATCCTGTAACTCGCTTTTCCAATAGGCCCAGTCATCACCAAACAGCAGCGCAATTTTCCACAATGGTTCTTCTGTCTTGATGACGCGAGAATCCACTAGCTTTCGCACCTGGCGCTGAAATTTAAGCATGGGATGAGCAACTGATGGTTGCACAACAGTTTTGTCAGTCATAATTTGGTTTTAGAAATCCTTTCAGAGAAACAAAAGTAGATTTAGTAGCGGAGTGGAATAGACCCGAGGAGAGAGCGCAACTTAAACGACTAGCGATCCAACAGTTAACTGACCCCATCTGCATCCTGAAAGCATAAACAGAAGGCTACTTTGGTCGTTAACTCCAACCTCTGGCTAATGCATCATAACTCAGGAATTCTCCTGTGTGGTAACCAACATAGAAGGAAAACCGAATTTATCTGCTTTTCATATGCAAGGGCGAGCCAAAAATTAAAAAAGTTGATTCCTGGGGGTTGCGATCGCAGGCAGAGAGCCGACGGATCTGCCTGAAAACAAAATCCAAAATTCCCCGATGAGTGAGTAGGATTCCCCCACGTCTCATCGGAGACTGATTCCCAATTGATGGGCTGAAACTAACGCGCAAGCGCTATCGTTTCGGCGAAGGCGGACAAAACAATACTGGATGTCTACATGTTTTGCTGCTATAATTGTCTATTTGTGAGCACATTTGGAGAAAAGAGCAGATGGCGCGTTATCGAGGTCCTCGCCTCCGCATTGTCCGCCGCTTGTGTACTGGGACGGATTCCTTGCCAGGACTAACTCGCAAGGATCGGCGACAATCTGGAAAACGGATGAATCCTCCAGGTCAACATGGAGGAGCACGCCGCAAAGAGTCAGAGTATGCGAAGCGACTCAAGGAAAAGCAAAAGTTACGGTTCAATTATGGCGTCAGCGAACGCCAACTTCTACGGTACGTTCGTAAAGCCCGCCGGATTTCCGGTTCGACAGGGCAAATCTTGCTACAAATGCTCGAAATGCGGCTCGACAACACCGTGTTTCGGCTTGGCATGGCTCCCACCATTCCCGCTGCCCGACAGTTAGT
>JBCBSJ010000028.1:0-34962 GCA_039819245.1 Cyanobacteria bacterium J06638_20 | reverse complement strand
GCCTGCAACGTTGATTCAATTCCATTACACTACAACTCATCACCGGGTTTCATTTATTCGATTTTCAACGGATTCAGAGGCTCAACAATGATTGAAATGAAGGTCGCTGGAATTGCCCTGGAGGCTGCTACCCGCAGCCCCATTGTTCTTCTTAGGGATGATTCCGAGCGGCGACAACTGCCCATCTACATTGGCCAAGACCAGGCACGTGCCATTATCAGCGTGCTCGAAAACCAGGCGCACCCCCGTCCCCTGACCCACGACCTGATGGTCAATATCTTCGATGAAATCGATCTCGCTCTGGAACGGGTGGTCATTCACTCGCTGCAAGACAGCACCTTTTTTGCGGTGATGACGGTGCGTCAGGGAGATGTGAAGAAAGACATTGACGCGCGACCTAGTGATGCGATCGCCCTGGCTCTGAGAACCCGTAGTCCAATTTGGGTAATGGAAGAGGTTGTGGCTGAGGCCGCGCTTCCGGTGGATCGGGATGCAGACGAAGCGGAACAAAAGGCATTCCGTGATTTCCTGTCCAACCTCAATCCGTCTGACTTTACCCAGCGGGGGCGCTCCCCGAGCAGCGAAAGCTAATGTACCCGATGTAGGGGCTTGCCTCTGTATCCGATGCGTTCCAGTCTTTAACGGGAACGTGTTTTGTTTGAATAGCTTTGCTTTGACCAGCGTCACTTCTAACAAGGGTTTGAATCGCGCGATGCGCTATCGTCGCTTCGGCAAGACAAATCGCTCTATTTCGTTATTTTCCCTAGGAACGATGCGTTTCCTGACCTCTGAGTCGGTTGCCCTGGAAACCATGCAGCGGGCGATCGCCTTAGGGGTCAATCATTTTGAAACCGCACAGGGATATGGGGAAAGTGAAGTTTTCCTTGGTCGAGCTTTGAAGCAGGGACTAGGTATTCCTCGTTCCGACCTATTTTTGACGACTAAACTAACCCCAACCTCTGATGCAGCAATGATGGCAGCGGCAATCGACCGTTCCCTGGAGCGCTTGGGGGTGGATTATGTGGATGGTTTGGCCTTGCATGGCGTGAATACCGAGGAGCATCTGCGCTGGATTGAAGCGCCCGATGGATGCATGCAAGCGGTGAGAGCGGCGATCGCCGACGGTCGCGTTCGTTATGTCGGCTTTTCTACCCATGGCAGCTTGGATCTGATTCTGCGGGCGATCGCCACTGACCAGTTTGCGTTCGTTAATCTGCATTACTACTACTTTTTTCAGCGCCATCAACCGGCTATCGAGCTGGCTTACCAGAAGGATATGGGGGTGTTCATCATTTCCCCTGCAGACAAAGGCGGTCTGCTCTACACGCCGCCAGCCCGTCTACAGGAACAATGTCGTCCGTTTGACCCGCTGAACCTGACCTATCGCTTCTTGCTGAGCGATCCCCGTATTACGACCCTCAGCACGGGCCCCGCCAATCCCGATGAACTAGAATCTATCCGCGCTGTGATGGAGCGGGATGAGCCTCTGTCAGCAGCAGAGAAGCAGGCACTGGAGAACTTGCTGGTGCAGCAACGGTTGCGGTTGGGGGCAGAGCGCTGTAGCCAGTGTTATGAATGCCTGCCCTGCCCCGAGTTCATCAATATTCCTGAGGTGCTGCGCCTGCGTAATCTGGCGATCGCCCATGACATGACGGAATATGGACGCTATCGCTACGGCATGTTTGAGCGGGCAGGGCATTGGTTCCCCGGGCGTCGGGGCGATCGCTGCACCGATTGTGGCGATTGCCTGCCCCGCTGCCCAGAGAACCTTGATATTCCAACTCTACTACGGGATACCCAGGCACGCTTGGGTGGCAATCCCCGTCGTCGCTTATGGGAATAGCCGTTGCCTGTGGGAACAAATGGATGAGCAAACAATCACCCGTTTGAAAACAGTATGTAATCTAAATAATTACCCCTGCCCAGGAGGGGGATGTTACTGTAAAAGGAATTGCTACTGCATCCGACTAAAGCAGGGGGTAGGGGATAAGGTTTTCTTGTCCTCATTACTGTGCTTTTGTCAGCAATATGCAGTGGTCGCTTGCCTGTAAGACAGGTAGAGCAAACCAACATCTTTCGCAGAAGCGATCAGTGGAGAATAAATAGTGGTTGCAACTCCCGAAAAACTAGATCAACTCTCAGTCGATAGTGCAGCGGGCGATCGCGTCGCCGTTCTGCTCATGGGCTATGGCGAGGTCGAAAGTTACGAAGATTTCGCTAACTATAACGAGCAGGCACTGAACCTCTTGACGGCAAAATTTGCCCCGGTTCCCACCTGGATCTATCCTCCCCTAGCCAAGTTGCTAGCGGTGTTTGACCTCCATGAGTGGGATCATCAGCATGACCACTTCATTTCTCCTCACAACGCCATCTTCGAGCGTCAGCGGGCTGGAATCGAAGCCGAACTGAAAAAGCAATGGGGCGATCAGATCAAAGTTTTCAAAGCCTTCAACTTCTGTGCGCCCTTCCTGCCGCATCAGGTGATGGAGCAAATCCGCAACGAAGGGTTCGACAAACTCCTGATCTATCCCCTCCTAGTTGTCGATTCCATCTTCACCAGTGGCATCGCGGTTGAGCAGGTGAATGATGCTTTGAATCGAACTTTCCAGGGCAGTGAGCATTGGCTGAAGGGAACCCGATATATCCCCTCCTTCTACAACGAACCTGCCTACATCGACCTCGTTGCTCGGATGGTCGAGGAGAAGGTTGAGCAGGATTTGGCTGTGGCGCATCTGCCTTCCCAAACGGGGATTGTATTGATGAACCACGGGTGTCCCCACGAGGCCAAAGGCTTTACCTCCGGTATCGACGAAAGCCAAGCGCTGTATGAGCGGGTACGGGAACGGTTGATTCATCGCTTCCCACTTGTCTCTGTAGGCTGGCTCAATCACCAAACTCCACTCATCAAGTGGACTCAGCCCAATGCCGAGCTAGCTGCAAAGAACCTGATGGATTTGGGCGCAACGTCCATCGTCTTTATGCCCATTGGTTTTGCGACTGAGAACCACGAAACTCTGCTGGATGTGGATCACATCATCCATGCGCTGCGGAAGCGTCGCCCGGATGTCACCTTTGTGCAAATGCCCTGTGTCAACGATCGCCCTGAATTCTTGGCGATGGCTGCACAGTGGGCGATTCCCCAGATTGCCGACCTACTCTCGGAAACGGCTCTGGCGGTCAATCCATCTTTAGCCGCCGCACAGGCTGCTCACGCCCACAGTCATGATCACGGTCATAGCCACGATCATGCTCACGCCCATGCCCACAGCCATGATCATGCCCACAGCCATGATCACGCCCACTAAGAAGCTGACGCGAAAATAGAATTTCAAAATTTGCGGTTAGCTTCGAAAGAGCGCATGTTGTCCGACATTCGGCGACATGCGCTTTTTTACGTATGGGAATCTCGTGTGGAAATCTTGATTGTTGCGGGGTTTTTGATGCAAATAGCCGAAGGCAATCAGTTGTTACCTCGGCCAATTACCGATAGCCCTTCGACCATGATGGAGGGGGTGTAACACTCACCGCTCCAAACGGCATCACTACCAATCTCGACAACATTCTTCAATGCCGTGTAGACGTTGCCAGCGACCATCGTGTCTTTAACCCTTCCTAGAATCTCGCCATCTTGAACGGCGTAGCCGACTTCCACATTGATGGAAAAGTCGCCTGAAATTCCGGCGCTGTCGCCCAGCATTTGATCCACAATCAACCCGCAGGACATTTCCTGAATAATGGCTTCAAAGGATTTGACACCGGGTTGAACCAGGAGATTGAACAATCCAGGAGTAGGGTAGCTTTCCAGCCCCGGACGGAAGGCATTGCCCGTGGTGCCGCTGCCGAGCGATCGCCCAATCTTGCGATCTGTATAGAACAACTGCAGCATTCCTTCTTTGAGGAAAGTGATGGGCTGAGTGGGACTGCCTTCATCGTCGAAGGGGCAACTGTAAGGCCCTGCTTCTGGATTTTGCGTCAAGGTAATGAGGGGAGAAACCACCATATCTCCCAGGCGATCGCTCCAGGGTGATGCTCGCTCAATGACCTGCTTGCCGTTGAGTGCCGACTGCACCGTTGACCACAGCATATCGGCGGCTTTGGAGGTGAACAGGACGGGAACTCTCCCGGTAGGCGGTGGCACATTGCCCTTTGCCCAATGGAACCGCTGTAAAAGCTGATCGGCCAGATCTATCGGGTCGAGGTGCTCCCGGCGCGTTTGCCCATCAGCCACACTGAGGAAGTCATCCCCCCGAATCAGCTCGGCTTCCATGTAGCAACTGAGAGTGGTGTCGGTGTAGCCGCAGTCTAGCCCTTCCGAGTTGAGCAGGCGGGTGGTTTCGCGATCGCACTCCCACTCCGCGGAGCAAAGCAGCTCTGGAAACGACAAACGCACCTGTTCTATGGCCTCCTTGCCCCAATCCACCAATCGCTCTACGGGTACCGCTTGCCCCAGGTCAGGATACTGCCCGGAAGAAGCGGTGGCCATTTCAATCATTTCGGGGTCGTTGAGTTGGCTCAGGGCGATCGCCCGATCTACCAACGTAAGCAGGTCTACAGGACCATAGGCAACCGCCAACCCTGGGCGGCCATCCCGCCAAATCCTTAGCGCTAGCCCTTCTGACTGCGAAACTTCCAGTTGCTTCAGGCGGTTAGCCTCAAAGAATACCGGCCGCGACCGAGCATTGGCCTGGTACACCTCTGCCGCCTCAACCCTGGAGCGGAGCGCGCGTTCCAAAAGTTCTTCCGCCAGGGAAGATGAATGCTGAAAATCTGACCCCATACCTGCGTATCTCTGCGCATCGAACATTGGTCGTACAGACATCCTTTAGAAACGCCCCTCAAGGTTCTTAGATTGAGGGCAAAGACAATGGATGATTGCGACCGCCTGTATCACCCTGCGTTCACTTCAGCCTGTGTCAACGGAGAACTCTACTCATCATCCGGGATCAGGGGACATTACGCTAGATTTAGTTCTTGTAAAAGCCAAAATCCAGCAAATTCTTCGCTTTCGGGATTGGCCTGTACGCCTACGAAATGCACGTTATTGGCCGCTTGTTTTGCGGCCTCGAACGCTGCCGCTTCTTGCTTCAACGCATCGTTACCCAGGGTCGCTAGCACCCAAGCATCGTTGCTGCCCGTTTCTAGCAATAACTGGTCCGGATCCCCCGGCAAGTATTTCACGGCTGCCAGTTCGAGCCCAGACATCCAGGCAGCTAGAGGCAGGGCCCGGGGCGAAAACACCAACAATCCTGGAATTGGGGTATCGGGAGCCAAATCCACCAATTCCAGCGAAAAGCTTTCTCCAAAGGCGATCGACCATTCTGGTAAATCTTGGAAAGCACTAGCTTCCAAGTTGACGAAGGCCCATTTCTGTCCAATCAACTGGTCGGGTAATGGCTGCGGTACGGGCATCCCCATACTGACGGAAGGATTGCCACTTTCCTTATAATTGGGCATGGCGGGATAAACATCCGCCATCCGTTGATTTATCCAGCTATTCAGGGCAATAGTACGGCGGCTGGGATAGGCAGGTACCCCTGCTTCTTCTGTTGCCTTGAGAATCATATTGTTCATCTGGCGGCGGAAGAAGCGGATTTTGTCGGGCGGGGAAGGGGCTTGGGCGATCGCCTCCTCAATTGCCCCGCGTAGCGATGTCGAGTTTACTTCTGTATTCAAAAAAAACTTGGAATATTGAAACAGCGACTCTACAGAGCGCTCGACTCCCAGCGCACTCTCACAAATCAGCACTTCCCAAAGCTTTTTCTCGTTCTCACCCAAGACGGGGCGCGAATAAAAATCCAATTCCCAGATCACGGTCATGGCGACGTCAAGGCTCAGCCCAACACTAAAGTCTGACCTAGATCATATAGCGCTACGTGCGTAGGCAAAAACAAGGTGTTCTATACCTAGTATCTAGATGCGTAAGGCGATAGGTGCAATTAAACCTAAAATTCTAAAAGCCCGAACCGCCCGCAGCGCGTGTGGCTCGGGCTTTTAGAATCTGGTTTTTATTATACCGAGCTGCGTAAGGCTGTATCACTTCAGCAAGAACCGGGGAGGCGTCAGCCAATACAATTCGCTGGTGCCAACAACGGAACCCGATTCAGGCACATGTAAACCGATGACTCCGGCTTTTTTCATTTCGAGGTGCTGGCGGCTTGTCCCCCATACCATTTGCTCAGCCCAGGTACTCAGGTTGGGTTCATGTCCAACTAAGGCCAACCCCATCTCACCCAGCAATTTCCATTGCTCAAACCAGGGTTCCCAATCGCGTAAGGTTCCTTCGGGAGCGAGGAGACGGGACTCCTCTAACGTTTTACCGACACCCGCTTGCTGCAGAATCTCGGCGGTCTGGCGCGCCCGTACAAGTGGGCTGGTGAGCAGGCGATCGAAGTGCAGTCCAATGGTATGGAGGCGATCGGCCACCTGCCGCGTTTTCTGAATGCCCTCTTCTGTTAAGGGACGAAGCTCATCGTTTTGGTAACTGCCATACTTCCCCGCCAAGCCATGACGGATGAGATAAAGGTCGATAGCCATAAGCAACGGTTACGTTAGTGTTTAGCCGTCTAGTCGCAGTCTAGCTGCGCAATCCAAGCATAGAAATCTTAGAGGAATGGAGCCTATGTGGTCTGAATCACATCATCCCCTGGGTTAATGATACGCATGAGTTTTTGCTTGATTTGCCGATCGAAGACATCCCATTTGACCCGCGCATAGTCGCCATTTTCCTTGAAACTAGAAAGGAATCCGATGGGAATCTCAAAGCCGCCTGCCATCATGCGCCCACCACCATAGAAGCGACCCTGGGGATCTTGTCCAAAGGCTTCTTTAAGGAACTCGTCGGGGTCGAGGGTGAGTTTGTTGGTGCGCATGGAACCGATGACCACTTCGATGTCTTCGTCTTCGTCATGGACGATGCCATAGACGACGGCTGTGTGTATGTTTTCCTCGGTGACTAGGAAATCAGCCGCTTGGGGAATGGCATCGCGATCGTCGTAACGCAAGTAACCGACCCCGGCGATAGAGAAGTTGTTTTTGATGATACGGTTGCGCAGGGATTGTTCGATCACATCCATGACGCGGCGCGATCGCGCTGATTGCAACACCGCACTGAGCAACTGGCTATCGTAGTATCGACTGAGGTAGGCCGCCGCCAGAAAATCCTCTTCCTTGGCATGCAATAGCCGATTGGTGTCACTCCGCAGCCCATGCATCAACGCTGTAGCACATCGCATATGCTCGACGATGCTGGTGTCTAGTGTCAGCAATCCGCCCTGGATGTACTGGGTCATAATGGTGGCTGTAGCCCGCACGCCCGGTCGGATATCGGAAAATTCGGCGTCAATTTTTTCTTGGGGACTATGGTGATCAATAATTGCCAGCACAGGCATCTGAATGGTTTGTACCTGCTTCCAGAGTTGCGTTGTCGTGCCCTGATTATCAACAAGGACGCATCCGCTGTACTCCGATAGATCCTTATCCCGCAGAGATTGCGAGGTCCAGCGTTGGATCGGTAGCCCTAGCAGTTTCACCAACGCAATATTTTCCTGATGGCTGAGGGTACCCGCATAGACAATATCGCAACGAATGTCATAGTGCGCGGCAATCAGCTTATAGGCCCACCCAGCAGACAAGGCATCGGGATCGGGAAAATCCTGCAGCAGAACAATTTGGCGATCGCCCCCATGTCGGGTCAGAAATTGTTCTAGCTCCAACATGCGCTGTTCAGCTAACCGGCCATTTTGCCCCGAGCCGAATGCACCACTCCTCCGACCTGGCTCGTTAGAATGCGGGGTGGATGGAGCAGACTTGTCTGAATTCGTTTGAAGCAGGCTTGGGTCTGACATGGATAGATACCGTTGAAAGAAGTCCGTGAAATGAAGGCGCTAGTAGCACTATCGCAAATGATCTGGACATAGATAAATGGGGCATGTCCTTAGACGATAGGGAATGTGAAAGGGTTAGAGCAACAGCCTGGAATTACAAATGGATAAGCGACATGTCAGTACCGACGCTTTGCCCGTGCAAAATGGCTATTCGTTACGAATAGTATCGACATAACTGAGAATTTCAACTAACGCGATAGCTGAGAAATAACCTAGCCCTGGCAAAGACGCACTTGGGGTCGTAAGCAGAGCTGGGTTATCGAAGAAGCGTGACACCCAGGCAAGTGGAGTGAACTTGTGAGGACGAATCGATGACAAAGCAGGTTCAGTCAGCGGATATTTCGACGTTGGGGTCACAGCAAGCCATGACGCTCTGCCTTAGAGCGATGTGTGAAGAGGGTTGTGAACACTGCCAAAGAATAATTCGTAGGTAGCAAGAAACTCTCTGCATTCAGTCTCCTGGAATCACAGAGGTCATCGGCTAGTCAAGACGGAAGCTGCTATGACCTGGGGTTACTCAAATAAATTTGTGCCAATCATCTTGGACAAACGATCGTTTCAGTTGAAAGGGTTAGACAAATCGTCTCAGACAAATTGTCACATCCTTGAACTATATTTTCTCAAAGATCCACAATTCTGGCACCTTTCATGAGGTGCCATTTACCGAACGTGTTTCTTTTACGTAAGAGAACATACGCAACGTAATGCGCCTAAACGTTCTATAGCGCGTAACTTTCCACCCAATCAGGATGGAACATGGGCAACGGTTGTTTGCTGATTCAGGAGTTTGACCGCTTCCTGGTATTGGCGATCGCCCTCGGTTCCGAGTTGCCGACGCCCCAGTGGTTCAGTGGCAATCTGCACATCTGGCTGGATGCCCTGCTTGTTGATGTCGTGATGGTCGGGGGTTTCATAGCGGGCAATGGTAACCGCTAAGCCTGAACCGTCAGAAAGTCGGAAAAGGGACTGGATCAAGCCCTTTCCAAAGGTGCGATCGCCCACCAACGTCGCGCGATGGTTATCTTGTAGCGCCCCAGCCAAAATCTCGCTAGCACTTGCGGTGCCCTGATTCACCAGCACCACCAATGGCTTGTTTGTCAGTGCTTGCCCACGGGCATAGAAGCTGTCTTGAATTCCTTCTCGGTTCACGGTATAAACCACTGTGCCTTCATCGAGCCAAAGACGGGCGATGTCAATTCCCGCTTGCAACAAGCCACCGGGATTATTCCGCAAGTCGAGGATATAGCCTGCGGCTCCCTGCTCGTCCAAGTGATATACCGCATGGGACAGTTCCATCGCCGCATTGGCATTGAACTGGCTGAGGCGAATGTAGCCAATGTTCTGCGCATCCGAGGAGCGGAGTTCTGCTACCACAGGGTTGAGGGTGATGCGATCGCGCACCAGCGTGATGTCTTTAGCTTCGTTTTCCCCTCGGACAATGGTCAAAACGACGGTGCTACCAACCTTTCCGCGCATCCGTTCGGCGGCTTCATCGAGGGTCAGCTGGGTCGCAGGCACACCATTGATGTAGAGAATGCGATCGTTGGGCTGGATACCTGCCAGATCCGCTGGCGATCCTTCAACAGGAGTAATAACCAGCAGATTGCCGGTTTCCAAGTCCTGGGTAATTTGTAAACCCACCCCATTTAACTCGCCAGATGTACTGGTTTGTAGGCTGCGATATTGGTCGGGGCGCAGCAACCGCGTGTAAGGATCATCCAGCAACGCCAGCATGGTTTGAATGGCGTTGTAGGTTGCATCGCGATTATCCAACGGCTTCCGGAGTGCCCGCTGCCGCACCAACCACCAGTTTTGGTGATTGAAGCTGCTATCCACATAGGCACGATCGACAATGCGCCACGCTTCACTCAAAAGCTTCTGCTCTTCGGTAAACGCCTGTGCGGCCGGGGCACCTGTTCCCCATATCAGCACGACAGCCATTACCCACAACCCAAATTTGTAAAGCCACGTTTTCATAGAGCTATCGTAAATCGTCCTTAGGGAATCCTAGATAGGTTTTCCCTGTGTTGACTAGACTTTGCGTAATTTCCACTCGTGGTTATCGAGATTAGAGGATTTTAACCCAGTCTATAAGGTTAGCAAAAATCAGCAAGATCTTAGGTTTCCGTCATGCCCATGAAAATGGGCATTCATCAAACGCTTATCGGCTACTGTATTAAGCTTTTCTGGATTCCTGCATTCGTGAGAATGACCGTTTGATAGCTTGTCCTAGCCTTCAGGGTTACGGCTATAAAACTCAGTTCTTTCTACAAACTCAACGCTGCGGGGCTTCCGTTAAAGCTAACTACAGCGAAAATCGCTGGAATCTTTTTGCACCTACCACCTTACATGGGTTCTACAAATGCCGAGGAAATGGTAGCGGTTTGTTGAACCGTAAAATTACGTTAGATTTAGATCTGTTTAGATTTAGTTTTGCCATCGGATTTATACCGTACGGGGATTTCTGCATGAAGATGTTTTCAGATGCAATGGAGTTTTTCCAGTTCAGCGCCGGGACATGGCGATCGCAACGCACAACCCACCATCTCCCCTTTCGTCGTGCTGAAACAGGAGACTCTGATATCACTGTCGAATCGCTTCCGGTGGAGCATCCCAAGGTACTGGAAATCTGTGCCCTGCATGAGGTCGATCCCAATCTGGCGATCGGTGGAGCGCATGTGACATGGCAAGCAGCCATGGCATGGGATCAAGAGGATGACGAGAACCACGAAGGCTCCACTATTTTTGTGTTAGTGCCTGACGCTGACAATTCTCGTAAAGGGCGCTTGTTGCGAGAGCGCGGCTATGCCGAAATCGTCCCTGTAATTGGGTATTACGAAATGGACGACGATGGGGGCATGGTTCTGGTAACGGACTACGAGACGATGAGTTCTGTCGAGCGGTTCTGGTTTGTAGGGCCAAACCTACGGATGCGGAGCAGCACCGTCAAGCGGTTTGGAGGCTTTAGCACCGCTTCTTTCTGCACCGAGTTCCGCGTTGACCCAGAGGCCGCTGTGGCTCCCGATAGCGAAAAGGAGAGCGATGCCGCCCCCTACGTGTCAGTTTTTGGATGGTAGGCAGATTTCTATCGAGCAGGACTGACGTACATCTTGCATCAGTCTGACTAAAAGGCATTGCTGAATAGCGGTATGAATCGAAACGAAGTTTCGAGCGTACACCCTAGCTTTCATACCCAGAATCAGCAACGCCGACTAAAAAGATTGCCGTCGCGCGGAGCAATTTGGTTTAGGTGTCTACAACAGAAGCATATGAAATAGGGCTAGCTTACCTGTATCGAATGCAGTCTTTAGCCTTGGAACCTGGCATGGTTGCCCTGCCAGATGATTTGGGCGATCGCATGCGACTCTGCACCTGGATTGCTATCCACATTACGGCGATCAATGCCCGCCTACTGCAATATTTGCACCAGTGTCATCAATGTTTCCGGCTGGAGGTTCGCCGTGAGATTCAGGTGTTTGCGGCACCGATTACCTCTGCCTTTGGCATTGATGGATGCTGCAATCCCAACACTACCCCAATCACACTCCTGATTGATGTTGGGCGCATTCCTACGAACCATTGGCAGGGACTCGTTGTACATGAGTATGCCCATGCCCATGTCGGACATCCGGGGCATGATGCGCCGTTTGTTGCAGCGCTGACCCAGCTCTGTCTTGGCATGGGGTTTCCGCCTTTGCCTTGCGCCGCATCTGAGACATTCTGGCGATCGTGGCCCCACTGCCAACCCATTACCAATCCTACTGCCTTCTGGTTGGGTGAAACGTCATAACGCTTGCTGAAAGCTGAATTTCTCCGCTGCAATGGGCGTTACCGATTTTGGGGACGTAAGACGTGCCGTATGAATCAAAGCACAGTTTCGATTCATACAGTTTTTCAACAATGGTCTGCAATGCGTTAAGCAGGGACTGGAACTCCAACCCCTGCAAAGTCGTATCGTCGTATCAATGTCTGATGTCCGTATTCTTTATGTCGTTATAGGTAGTTGTAAGTTGTATTTCACACCTAGTTGGCTAGGCGTGCAGCGAGCCGTCGGGCATGATGGTTTGGTCGAGGATGGCACCACGCAGGTCGGCATCACTCAGGTCGGCACCGCGTAAATCGGCGCGGCTGAGATTTGCATAGGCAAGCTGAGCACCATGCAAGTCTGCCCCCCCCAGAAAGGCACCGCTGAGGTTGGCACCAGCCAGATTTGCTTTGGGAAGCTGACTCTTCCATAGGTTGGCTTCCGATAGGTCGGCTCCGCTCAGGTCGGCTCGTGCCAAATTAGCTTCACTGAGGTTTGCCTTCTTAAGACAAGCCTTGGCCAACCCAATTTCCCAGAGGTTAACTTTGCTCAGGTTGCATCCTGGAAGATTTGGAGCCTGGACAACAAACTTGCCCTTGCGCACGGCCAGACGGGTGAAGGTCTTGCGGCCTCTTGCATGTTGTTCTAACAAACTGGAGACATTGAGCTTGTAACCTAAAACAGGCTGAACATGATCATTGTGGGGCATTGCCTTTTGAGGCGATGGGACGTTCGCCAAAGGCTGTGAAGATATCGAAGATGAATTCATAACAGTTCTGTCTCAAAGCGTGCTATTTCACTTTTCGAGAATGAGAATATTTTTGCCGGAGGGGAATTACCAAGATCCGATGAATTGTCATCTATGAAATATTAAAGAAATGACGGGCGGCTTCAGATGTGTGTTCTACAGAGAGCAAACCATGCTATTAGCACTAATTCAGGTTCAGTAAGCAACCGCATTGCCTTAAACAGTTACCCCAGGCCAGGCTTTCGGAAAGCCCTGCGACAAGGGGCATTCAAAAAACTTGGGTTGAACTGAAGCGCGTAGCGCTATAACCCTAAGCATGCGGGAGTTACCCATCACCATTGCCCTCCAACGAACAATCACGATGAATGAGCAGCAACGCTATCTGTTTGATTTGCAAGGGTTCCTGGTGATCGAGAATGCGTTAACCGCCGCGCAACTCACCGCTATCAATGACGCGATCGCCCAACATATTGCAGCTCTCAACTTGCCACTAGACAAACCCTGGCTGCGGTTTGATGGATTGATGCCCTGGGGCACACCCTTTCGGGACTTGATTGATCCGGTGGCGATCGCCCCCTACCTGCACGCTGTATTGGGGGAGGGCTATCGGCTCGACCACGATTATCTTCACGTCATCCGCCAGGGGACTGGGCCAATTGGGAGCTATCTCCATGGCGGCGCAACACCCTTTGACCCATGCCAGTACTACCATTTCCAACATGGGCGGATGTATAACGGACTGACAGCGGTGGCCTACTTCCTGACAGATGTGCATCCGGGAGACGGGGGCTTTGGCTGCATTCCGGGAAGCCACAAGAGCAACCTGCCACTGCCTCGCGAATGGAAGGATATGAGCCAATCCCAGCCCAGTTGTGTACAAGCCATTCCCGGCAAGGCAGGCACCGCCATCCTATTCACCGAAGCACTGACCCACGGCACACTACCTTGGATGCAAAACCGAGAACGGCGCACATTGTTCTACAAGTATTCGCCTCGCCCCTCGGCCTGGTCGCGTCAGAATTACGATGTTGCCGCCTATCCTGATCTGACGGACGCCCAGCGCGGTCGCCTCAAATCCCCTGGTATCTCTCCCCCTTAAGCGCTATGCGCGTTGGTTAAGTACGGTTGTGTGTGGGCGCGTCGCGCCCACACACAACCAACTCTGTACTTGGTGCAGTTGCACACCGCTATAGATTGGGTATTTCACCACAAAGGCACAAAGACACCCAGTTCAACCTCTCTGTGCCTTCTGTGTCTCTGCGGTTCCTTACCAATGGTTTCGTTGAACAGGCTGTGCGTCGCCGGATGCCAGATGGTATAACACGGGGATGGGTAAGGGCTCTGAGGAGCAGCCAACGCTCGATTTTGCGACGCATGGGAGGACTGGCAGTGATGAACGGTTGGATGCACAGTAGAGGGTGGATGAGGGCGATCGCCCTCTCTGTTACAGCGAGTATAACCGTGGGAATGATAGCCGTTGCCCGTGCCGAATCGCCGTTGATGGTGGTGTATCCGCCGGAGAACCATGAAACCATAGCGGAGCAGATTTTTCTGATTGGGACTGCTGCGCCAGATGCATCGGTCACCGTGAATGGAGAACCGCTGGAGAATCGGAGCCCTGCCGGACACTTTGCCCCCAGTTTTCCGTTGCAGATGGGGGAAAACCGCTTTGTGGTGCAGCAGGGGGAGGAAACACTGGAGTTTTTAGTGACGCGGGTGTCGCCCTTGCCGCCCCTACCCAATGGGGTTGCCTTTGCCGAAGGAACCCTGACACCTGATCGGGATATTTCTCGCCTGCCCGATGATTTGCTGTGCTTCAGGGCGATCGCTCCCCAGGATAGTTCGGTATCGGTGCGGTTGAGCGATCGCACGCTGCCGCTGCTGCCCCAACCCAATGGAGTGGAGCTACCACCAAACTATGCGGTGCTAACGAATCAGAACGAACCGATCCCCGTCAGCGAGGCACAGCGGTATGAAGGATGTGCGATCGCCCGCCAGTTTCTTCCTGCGGAGGCACCCACAGAGAGTTCGCTAGACTTGGGCATTCCAGAATTCTGGTTGCAGCAGGGTTCAGATACGGTGCGCCAAGCAGGAGCAGGCAGTATCTCTATTCTTTCGTCTCAGCAACCGCAAATTGTGGAAGTAACCGCCGCCTCGGGCACCGCCCGGACGGGTCCTAGCACCAGCTATTCTCGGCTGACGCCCCTGCCAACGGGAACCCGCGCTGCCGTGACCGGACGGGAGGCAAACTGGTACCGATTGGACTATGGAGCCTGGATTCGCGATACCGATGTGCAAGAAGTGGCAGGTTCCGTACCGCCTCACACCCTGATTCGCAGTGTTACCTCTCGGGTTGTTGATGGCTGGACAGAGGTACGCTTCCCGCTTCAGGCTCCGATCCCGGTGTCGGTGTTGCAGGAGGGCGATCGCTTCACCCTGACGCTGCACAACGCGACCGCGCAAACCGACACCATCTACCTCAGCGACGATCCAGTGATTCAGCGGCTCGACTGGACACAGCCCGCCCCCGACCGGGTGGAATATCGCTTTGCCCTCAAGTCGGATCAGCAATGGGGCTACAAGCTGCACTACGAAGGCACAACCTTGGTGCTATCCCTGCGTCATCCACCCCAGGTGGATTTGGGAAGCGATCGCCCCTTGGACGGCATCACAATTTTGGTGGATCCAGGGCATGGTGGCCCTGAGGACCTAGGGGCACGGGGACCGAACGGCGTCCCGGAGAAGGACGTGAACTTAGTTGTAAGTCGATTGCTGCGCGATCGCCTGGAAGCGCGAGGAGCCACGGTGATCATGACCCGCGATGACGACATCGACCTGTGGCCAAACGACCGCGCCGACATGATCCAAAATCTAGAACCCACCCTCGCCCTCAGCATTCATTACAACGCCCTCCCGGACAATGGCGATGCTGAAAACACGGCGGGGATTGGCATGTTTTGGTATCACGCCCAGGCTCATAGCCTTGCCGTCTTTCTCCACAATTACTTGGTTGAGGAGCGCGATCGCCCCTCCTATGGCATTTTTTGGAATAACCTGGCGCTCACACGCCCCAATGTTGCTCCGTCTGTGCTGTTGGAACTCGGCTTCATGATCAACCCCACCGAATTTGAGTGGATTGTCGATCCGGACGAGCAAGCTGCCTTAGCAGAGTCCTTGGCCGAAGGCGTTACCCAATGGCTGGGAGAAGCCACCCAGTAGTTTAGGACTGTGCGCTGAAGTAGAACCCAGAGGATGTTTTTCACGGTGAGGCAGTTTGCGTTACCACGGACTGCCAATCAGGGTGAAGGCCGACCAGTAGTAGGGATGGGACAAGTTGGGAGTATCGCCCTTGAGTAAGTCAGCGGGGAGGGCGATCGCCGAAACGCCACGGCTCATCAGGCTATCTTCAGTCAACTCCACCTCCCCTCGAATCATCGCGAGCTGGGCGGCGCGCAGGGCTTCGGCTTTGATTGGGTTTTCCTCGAGCGCTCGGTAGAACTCGGTCATCAGCGCCAGGGTTCCGGCATCCGACACATACCAGAGGCTTGCCAGAGCCGTTTGCACCCCAGCCTGCACGGCCAGCCCAGCAAAGCCCAATTCAGCGTCGATATCTCCCAGCGCCATGCGGCAGGCACTCAGCACCAGCAAGTTTACGGGCGGTTCGTTCAGGTTCATTTGCTGCAATTGATCGAGCTGCAACCGCTGATCCCAGAACTGAATATAGGAGTTGCTCAATTCCCCCGAACGAAATTCGCCATGGGTGGCCAGATGCACAATGCCGAAGGGGGTATTCTGGCGCTGCGCGAGTAAGTTGGCTAGGGTAAAGTCCTGATTGAGAAACACTTCCCCTTCCCAAATTTCATTGGCAATTTCTTCGACTTCAAAGGGCACCGCTGGCAGCGGGAACTGATCCTGAAATTCGGCGGCACCCATCGCTAAAACCTGGTTGTCTTGAATGTTGCGGTAGCGGGTATCAACTAAGCTGAGGCTCGGCATCAAGCCAACGCTATAGCGCTCGATGAGAAATCCCTCGCCATCATGAAGCGCCGCAATGGGGAGCGATCGCAATCCTGACCCCAACACAAAGGAAAGATTTTCTATCCCTTCGGTTTCTAGATCCGCTTCCAACGGTGCAATCATCCAGTCATACAGTTGTTGGGCGTAGGGCAGATAGCTGGTGGTGCGGGTGCGGATAGGATTGGTGATTTCCCGGCGAAATTGGTTGGCTACCTCCATGACTTGCGATCGCGTTGCCCCCAAGACCCGCTTACGGACAGGATCTTCACCTGGTGTGATCAGCACCAGTTCGAGCTGGTCATTCTCTGGATCCTCCTCTCCAAATACCGTTGGGACAAAGCTGATATAAAGCAATGCCGGACGAATGCCCGTAGCCTGTGCCACCGTCAATAGGGTTTCACGGGCATTATCCACCGATGAAACGGCCGTATCGGATAGATCGAGGTAATCAGCAAACTCGTCAACAAACTCACCTTCCAACTCAGCATAAAATTCCTCGCCAAAGTCTTCGAAGCTGAGGGCATCGAGTTGCAAGTCTTCAAATTCTTCTAGGTCATCCTCTTCATACTCTTCTTCCAGGTCATCATCAAAGTCATCATCAAAGTCATCATCGAAGTCATCATCGATGAAAAGGTCATCGTCAACATCTGATGTCAGAATCGCGATATTCCCTTGCTCGAAAATGGCTTCAAATTCTTCAAAGGGCGATACGGTATCATCACCCGTGGTAAGAGCCGCTGCTGTGCCGTTGACCAGAGCATCACCAACAACAAAGGGCTCATCGGCTGCAAAGCCGCCATGCCTGATCTCAATCGAACCCCCTTCATTCGGCGAAGAGGTTGTGATGCTGGCCGGAGCATCGATCGCGCTATCGTTAACTTCTCCCGATATTCGCACAAGGCCTATTGCTCTGATCTCGACTCCACCGCCAGATCCCGCAGTACCGCCCCGGGCATCGATCGACACCCCATCAATGTCACCCTCTGTTGCAAGGAAGACATCGCCGCCATCTTCATCCGTGGCTCGCGCCGAAATTTGTCCGGTTTCGATAGCGTCAATGGCAGTCATCTCCACGTCGCCGCCGCTTGTGCCCTCAGCGGATATATTGCCCGTCACGAGATCCGAAGAACTGTCGATTTCAATTTCCCCGCCCGACCCGGCGCTTGTGACGGCCGTCAGATTTCCGGCTTCCACGCCGTCACTGGAGATATCAATCCGCCCGCCTACGCTGGTGCCATTGACGTCCACGTCGCCCAGGGCAACTCGACCAAAGTTGCTTTCGATGGCTATCTGACCACCCACATTCCCCACTGCAGTAATGGTGTTGAAGCTCACCTCATCTGCCCCCCGGATCTCAATGGTTCCGCCTTGTTCGCTAGACGAAGCCTCCACGTTTTCACCGAAAACACTACCCAGGCTGCTAAGGATGTTAAGGTTTCCAGCTCTTGTGGAATTGGCTGTGCCTGTAGTAATCGTGTTCAGAGAAATTTCGCCGTTGGCAGCAATCTCCACATTGCCACCGACGTTGCCCTGAGTGGCGATCGCCTCGGTTTCGATCTCGCCAAGTTCGCTGGACAACCTAATGTTGCCGCCTTGCCCATTGGGGGCTTGGGTATCAAGGCGATCGGTCAAGATACGCCTGTTCGAGCTTATTACAATGTTGCCACTATCATTATCCCCAGACGCACGGGTCACAATTTCCCCATCGATCAGTACGGCATTGTCCGCCGTGATGCGCACAGTCCCTCCATCATCTGCACTGCCAATCGCCCGGATATCTCCTGCAACCCGAACCGTATCAGTCCGGCTGTTCAGCGTCACGTTTCCCGCTTCTTGTCCCGACGTCCGAATGGCCTGATCATCGTCTGGGCTTAGGCGGATGGCATTGTTTGCCAGCACCAGTACATTGCCCGCTTCATCGTCGACATCGCCCGTACTCAGGCTCTCAAACGTTGCACTGCCCCGTGCATCAACAATAATGTCGCCCCCCTGTATGGTTGCAGCGTCTTGAATGCGGATATTGCCGCCGGAGAGGCTGGCATTCGGTTCGTACTGTGTGCTGAGGAAAATCAACCCATTGTCTCCCAAAATATTGACAGAGCCGATGGTGATGTTGGCGTTGGATGGCGATCCGCCGGGATTCAAATCTAGATCAGGGGGACGGGGATTCCCATCGATAGCTGTAGTGTTGACATTGGTGACCCCAGCGCGAATGTCCAGAGTAGGACGCTCCAGTCCATCCACCAGGATCGAGCTACCGTCCGACAGGGTAATTTGTTCCTCCAACCCGTTGACAGGATCGGCTCCAGTAATGGTGACGGCACCGGGGATGCGCACCTGCCCTCCTGCAATGACATGCAGCGAGGCGCCTCGATAAGAGGCAAAGGAAACATCACCCTGGGAGCGAATGACCGGATCAAAGGGGCTAATGAGGCTCCCCAGAACATTTTCGGACTGCTCGATGCGGAAGTCGCCCCCACTAAGGTAATGGGCATCCCCAAGGACGGGGTTGGGCGATCGCAACACCATATCCCCGCCAGAGACCAATTCGCTATCGGGGTGGGTCAGTGCAAAAATATCAACGGTCTGGTTACCCTGAATCAGCAGTTGGTCTCCCGCCGTTAACTGTAGTGGGGCGTCTGCACTATCCCGCAGAAAAACCGTGTCCCCGGCCAGCAGCGATAGATTTTCGGAACTCTGTAGATCCGTATTGAGGATCGTCAAATTTTCAGTGGCGGTAAAGACGCCATTCTGAGCGCGCAGGGGTTGAGCGGAGGCGATCGCCACATCCCCCGCACCCACGGTCGCGGCTCCACCGAGCTGCACCTGATTGGACTCAACGGTAAATACCTCAGGCGGCGCGATAGCGCCCCCTGTCAGCAGCTCCGGCAGCGATAGGGGATCGTCAACTAGTTGCTGCATAGTATCGGAGTTGACTTCCAGGCTGAGGAGATTGCCCTCCTGGGTCAGCCGCACCCGACTGGAGCCCGGAACTGTTGCTAGGGAGAGGTTACTATCGGGTGCCGATAGCCCCCCAGTGTTGACGAGGGTGCCTGCCAGCAGCGTGACGCTGCCGTTTTCTACCGACAGGTTGCCGTAGTTGGCGATCGCCCCCGGCTGATCGACCGCGAAGTCGTAGCGAGTGGGCGCGCCGATCAAGTTCGCATAGTCCGGTGTTCCCACCACATTGAACCAGCCGTTGCCAAAACCGATCCCCGTTGCGGTGGTCGCGGTAAAGCTGCCCCCGAGATCCAGCCGCGCATTTTCACCAAAGACAATACCCGCGGGGTTGATCAGAAACAGGTTGGCATCGCTCCCAAATACCCGCAGGAGACCATCAATGTAGGATGCATCTCCCCCTGTGATGCGCCCCAAAATATTATCGATATTGCCAGTTGAGCGAAAGATCGCGATTTCTTCAGCCGTTAGCCCAAATTCCTCGAAGCTGTGGAACAGGTTAGAGCCATCGCTGGAGACTTGACCGCCTGTGATGCGGTGGCGATCGCCCTCTACTCGTACTCTAGTTCCCGTACCATCATCTGCAGAACGAATCGACTGCGCTTCGACGGATGGCACTACGACCAGCGATCCTACCGCCAGACCTAGCACCCATCCAATATGCTTGTTATTCATATGTATGCCCTTTAATTCTTCCTGAGACCAGGACAGAGCCACACAAGACAACCCCTTAAACCCTGGAGTCGAATCTATTGATCCAGCAAACGCACCCTGCCCTGAAAAGCTGCACCAATTTCCTTTACGATCCTTCACAATAACGAGGAGGGTGAAACCCATCATCGACCCTGATGGGTGGGTCGAGATCGTCTCTCTTGCTCCCTCAAAGACTTATCCCCGACAACCATAGCTAACTTTTGTTCGATGTCACGTCTGTTTTGGCAAAACGTAAATTTTGTAGGGCTGCGCCGTACCATACCGCAGATTTGCAAGGAGATTTGGGCGATCGTCGCAGGTCAGCGATCGCTCACAACCCGACGACTGGATTCGCTAGTTCCCATTGCAGTAGGTGGGCTTCGGCGCATCCTGTTCAGCCTAGTTGCGGGGCTGATGGTGTTGGGATGGAGTGCTGGGGCGATCGCGGGTCCCCTGGCCGAACGGCTGGCGCAGTTCCCGAACTGGGAGGCACGTCCCCCCGTCCAGGCCGCAGCCGGGGATCTGTACTATCCCGACTGGTTTCGGGGAACCTGGGATGTCACAACGGCTCTGGTGGATCTGGCGGCACCTCTGGCTCCAACGGTGACGACCCCTGGGTTTGAGCAAAATCGTCGGTTTTTGCATCAACCCATCCCGTTTCAAGCGCGGTTTATCCCGGTCGATCGTCCCCTGTTGCCAAGGGGATTTGGCGTTTTGGGACAACTGCCAACGGCATCGCCGGTCGTGGCTGATCGCGCCTTCAATGGGCTGAATCTGGCACGGGCCTACCTAGATGAGTCGGCGGATGTAGAAACTAGCCGAGTCGTGGATGTGCGGGTGGATCCGACCAACCCCAATCGACAACTGACGGTGTTGCAGGGCGATCGCCGCCTGATCTCCACCATATCTGCCCGCGCTACCGAAACCCCCACCTCCGATGAGTTCGTCACCAGCGAAATCTTTCAGCAGGAGTTTCGCCGCTCCAATCAGCTGTATCTCAACCAGGTGGAAACCACGACCCGCTACACGCACCACGATTCCACCCAAGCAAACGAACCCAGCATTACTGCCGAACAGGTGACGGCCATCTATCTGGCTCCCCAGGATCCCGAGTTTGAGCAAGCAGGCGATCGCCCCGTAGCCCTCTATCGCTATTCCCTGGATTTCTTCCCAGCTACTTCTTCCTAGAATTTCGTCACTTTGGCACCGGAACGGCGATGCCCGCTCAAGTCTAGAACTCTCGGTTAGAACAACACCTTCTGACGTAGGGACATCCCACGGATTACCCTGCGCTTACAAACACCCGCTCTCCTCACAATCACTCAATGCTTCCTCTTTTCGTTTACCATTCCGACTACGTTGCGCCGCTCCCCCCTGACCATCGCTTCCCGATGAACAAGTTTGGGGCGTTGCATGACCTGCTGCTGCGGGATGGCGTGGCGGAGGGGGAGCAATTTGTTGCACCCGCCATGTTGGAGCAGCACTGGTTGGAGCAGGTGCATACCCCCGACTATGTGAACGCGTACCGTAGCGGCACGCTAGACCCAAAGGCGCAACGACGCATTGGCCTGCCCTGGAGTCCGGCCTTGGCACATCGCACCTGCATTGCCATGAGCGGCACGGCACTGACAGCAAAGCTGGCATTGCAGACGGGACTGGCCTGCAACACCGCCGGGGGTACCCATCATGCCTTTCCCGACTATGGCTCAGGGTTTTGCATTTTCAACGACCTGGCGATCGCCACCCGCTTTGTCCAGGCTCAGGGGTTAGCCCAACGCATCTTGATTGTGGATTTGGATGTGCATCAGGGGGATGGCACGGCGTTCATTTTCCAAGATGATCCCGATGTCTTCACCTTCTCGATGCATTGCGCCATCAACTTTCCGGCTCGCAAGCAGATCAGCGACCTGGATGTGCCGCTACCAGAGGGCATGGAGGATGAGGACTACCTGCAAACTCTGGCGAATTATCTGCCGGATTTGCTGAGTCAGTTTAAGCCCGACCTAGTGGTTTACGATGCTGGAGTCGATACCCATGTGGGCGATCGCCTCGGCAAACTTGCCCTCACCGACACCGGACTCTATCGTCGGGAAATGCAGGTGCTTCATGCTTGTCTCAGCCAGGGATATCCAGTGGCCTGTGTGATTGGCGGAGGCTATGGGGACGATTTTGATGCCCTGGTCTATCGCCATTCCCTGCTCCATCGAGCCGCAGATGAGGTGGTGCGACACTATCGCCTTTAAGCTCAGCTCACTCGGGCGCGGCGGCGTGAGCGTCGAGGACTGGGGCGGCGATCGCGGTTAGGGGGAAGCGTCAGTCGGGGCGGTTCGACGCGACTATCAACCCCGCGCATCCAATCCCGAAGCTCCGACAATATGGATTGACGTTCTCGCTGGATTTCTAACAAGGCCAGCCCAGCGCTGGCCAGCAAGGCCATATTACCCAGCACAAAAAAGAGCAACGATCCGGGGATCAAACTATTGATCTGCAAAAAGGTACGACAGGCGAGTAGGAAGGTACTGAACAACAATGCCACCACTGCCCCATAGGCTAGGAAAATGCTGTTTTGTGCCTGGCGATAGCGCTCCCGCAGGATTTTCTGCTGGTGTTTCATGGTCTGGAAGCGATCGCGCTCCAAAAAGGCGGTTCCCGTCAGTTGCTCTCGACACTCGCGATTAAGCCATTGCAATCGCTGATAGAGAGTGCCTTGATGCGCCAGCAAGCCCATTAGCATGACCCCGCACACCGCAACCATAAGCACCGAATTGAGAATGAGCTGAAGCAACTGACTGGTCTGCTCAACAGACATGGCGATCGCTCCTCAACACACATCTTTGTTTTCAGGACATCTTTTTCTCAGGACGTTGCGCTGGCTAGACGGCTGCGACGTAACCCCCAAACCAACGAATTGATTCAGGATTTCGCAGGCGTTGCGCCTGTCCTGTTCTTATCCGCAGGATAGCAGCAAAAAGTACAAATGTATTATATTGATTATGAAGAAAGATGGCGATCGCATCCTGAATGAAGAAACTGTCACATAAATGTCGAGACATCGTCAAAGGGAATGGTTATCCTAAAAGCACAATTGAGGAGTTGCTTCTCTGACTTGTCCGTTCGCTGTCGATATGCAGAAGGTCACTGTCTTCGGATATGACCCGTTCAATGGGATTCCTTTGACAGACAGTTTCGGTTTAGGCAGATTCAATGAAACCTTAGGGGGCAAGGACTTGTGGGTGCTAGCTTGTAGCACAAGGTAGCCAGCCCTGGTTTTGTAGTACCTGCAAACGACGCACAGCTGTGGTTGTTCTCTAGCTGTAGCTTGCTCATTTCAAGCATTGGTTTTTTGTCTTCAGGGGCTTTGCCACAGGTTGGCTTAACGCATTGACTGGATTCTTCAGGTAGCTACCCCGCGAGGATAGTGGTTAAGTGCTACCTATTTTTCTGCTATCAGACGCGTTTCTCTGCTTTGTTTGTTCGCACTAGCAACCTCTCATCAGCACCTTATTCCATCCCGAATATGCCTCAAAATCCTCAGCATCAAGCGTCGTCTGCTACCCGTCGATTTTCACTTCCCTTTCGTCATCCCCTTTTGCTTGCCGGACTGTTTGCTGCCAGTACGACCCTAGCGTTAATCTCTCCCAACCTCAGCGCTGCCGTTCATGCCAGCCTGGACACCAGCCCGAAAGAAGTTCTTGATGAGGCATGGCAGATCGTTAACCGTGAATATGTCGATACCACATTCAACAATGTGGATTGGCAAGAGGTTCGTTATGAGCTGTTGAGCCAGGAATATTCTTCGACACGGGAAGCCTATGCGGCGCTGAATCGAGCCTTGCGGCGATTGCAGGATCCCTACACGCGGTTTATGACCCCCGAGCAGTATGAGGTGCTAACTAGCCAAACCTCGGGTGAGCTTTCAGGGGTGGGGATTCGGTTGCAGAAAGAGGATGGCTCCGATGATCTGATGATTATCGAAGTGCTGCCGAATTCTCCTGCGGCCAACTCTGGGCTAGAGGCGGGCGATCGCATCCTCTCCATCGATGGGGAAGACACCGATGACATGAGCTTAGAAGAGGCATCGGAGCGCATTCGAGGCGATGAAGGTAGTTCCATTACCTTGGAGATGCAACGGGGATTTGGGGAACAGTTTGAGGTAGAAGTCACACGAGCACGCATTGAGCTAACCAATGTGTATTACAGCCTCAAGCAAGAGCAGGGTATGGATGTGGGCTACATCCAACTCACTGAATTCAGTGCCCATGCGGCGGAGCAGATGCAGGCGGCGATCCAAGACCTGTCGGAGCAGGGAGCCGAAGGCTTTGTGCTCGATCTGCGGGGCAATCCCGGGGGTTTGCTCGATGCCAGTATTGAGATTGCCCGGATGTGGTTACCCACAGGCACCATTGTCAGCACGGTGGATCGCGGCGGCGAGAGTATTTCCATCCGAGCCAACGACACAGCCCTAACTCAGTTGCCGTTGGTGGTACTGGTGGATGGCAACTCGGCTAGCTCCAGTGAAATTCTGACGGGCGCGTTGCGTGACAATGAACGAGCCACGGTCGTTGGCAGTCAAACCTTTGGCAAGGCGCTGGTACAGCAGGTCTATCGGCTCTCCGATGGCTCCGGGCTGGCAGTTACCATCTCGCACTACTACACCCCCAATGGCACTGATATTAGCCAGTTAGGTATCACACCGGATGTAGCGATAGATTTGACCGCTGCCCAACGGCAACAACTGAGCCGTAACCCCGAAGCCATTGCCACATCGGCTGATCCTCAGTACAACCGAGCGATTTCGGTGCTGCAAACGGATGTTGCACTGCGACGGATTATCGAGGAAACACCACAGTCTTCGACCCAGTCCCGGGTGCCGCTACGCGGTACGCCTCGTCAGGCTCCATAAATTGTGTGGCTGCGATGCGGTTGCATAATGCTGCAATGCGGCCGCATAATGCTGCGATGCGGCTGCACAATCACATTAAAAAAGGGTGGGCCATGCCCACCCTTTTTGGGTTCAACTTTTCACTGGCTAGACGGCAATGAAATCCGCAGCGGTCAGGCTGTTGGCCGCAACGCCTGTGAGCTGTGCCAACACTAGGTTGGTATTGCGGATATGCAGTTCTGTGGCGCTGCCGCGCTGCACCATCCGCAAGTCGGCGACGGACAGATTCCTCAGCCCGATACGATCGCTCCCATCTTGGAAGTCGAGGATTTGGTCGGTGCGCTCCCCACGACTCAGCACAAACACATCCGCGCCGCTGTTGCCAATGAGGGTGTCATTGCCGCCACCACCAATGAGCCAGTCGTTGCCGGTGCCGCCATCCAGCACATCCGCACCACTGCCGCCGAGCAACACATCGTTGCCACCAAAGCTGCGGATATAGTCATCGCCAGCCAGACCATTGATGCGATCGCTGCCGTTGGTACCGCGCACGCTATCCGAATCATTCCACTGGGTACCCAGGATGAGATTGTCGCCCGTTGGGCGGCGAGTCACATCGCCAGGGCGAACCCGGAAAATAAATTGATTGGCGCGGGAGGCTCCGGCCTCATCCGTTGCTCGCACTCGAATCGTGTAAGACCCCACAGCATTTTCCGGCGGACGCCCGAAGAAGCGGCGCGTGTCGGCGTTGAACTTGAGCCAGTTGGGCAGGGGGTTCCCATCGCTCAACCGAGCCTCGTAGGTGAGCACATCCCCCTCATCGGGATCGATGAAGGCATTGCGGGGCAGGCGGAAACTGAAGTTAAGGTTGGCCGTTGCGTTGGTGTTCGAGAGGGATTCTCCAATACGGGGAGCTGTGTTGGTATCGGCCACCCGGAACAGGAACATATCATTGGTGCTGGCTCCAAAGGGATCCGTTGCGGTCACTCGCACTCGCGTGTCGCCCACATTACTATCGCCGGGTCTGCCGAAGAAGCGGCGGGTATTGGCATTAAAGTTGAGCCAGTCGGGGAGGGGCTGGCCGTTGCTGAGGCGCGCGCTGTAGGTCAGCGCTTGCCCATCGGGGTCTACAAAGGTTTGAGTGGGAAAGCGGAAGGAGAGGCGATCGCCCTCTTGCAAAGACTGGTTGGCGATCGGCTGCTGCACTACAGGCGCTCGGTTTTGGAACGCCACATCAATGGCGACCGTCGTAACCTGGGAGCGGTTGTCCCCGTCACTAGCACGATAGGTAAACGTATCGGTGCCACTAAAGTCCGCATTGGGAATGTAAACAAAGGAACCGTTGCCATTCAGCGTCAGGCGACCGTTAGGGGTGGTGCGAATCAACTGGGCGGAGAGGTTGATATTGTCCGCGTCGGTGTCATTGCCTAGGATGCCGTTCACCGCATTGACTCGCAGGGTTTCCCGCTGGTTCATAGCGTAGCGATCGCCCTGCGCGACAGGGATATCAGCCACAGGCGTGACATCCAGCGTGACGGTCACAGGATCGGAGAATCGCCCCGTCGGGTCAAACACTCGATAGGTAAATTCATCAATCCCGTTGAAATTGGTATCGGGGGTGTAAGTGAAGGTGCCATCAGCGATCGCCGTCAGCGTTCCGTTACTAACCCCGGTGATGATTTCCACCTGCAAGGGGTCACCATCTACATCTCTATCGTTGCTCAACAGTCCTTGGGGTAGATTAACCGCCAGCGTGGAATCCTCCGCCAGGGTGTATTGGTCAGCCACCGCAATGGGGGCGTCGGGGGTGGGGTCGACGGTCAGCGTCACCTCAACGGGCAAAGAGGTGTTGGTGCCGTCGTTGGCACGATAGGTGAAGCGGTCAGTTCCGGTGAAGTCGGCATCGGGAGTATAGCTAAAGGTACCGTCTGCGTTCAGGATCAGAGTGCCAAACTGCACATCGTCGATTAAAACAGCAGTGAGTGGATCATTCTCTACATCCCGGTCATTCTGCAAAACGCTATCGGGCAGCGTCAGCGTTAGGGTAGTGTCTTCCTCCAGGATGTACGCGTCGCCCTCAGCCACCGGAGCATCGGGTGCAGGATCAACGGTCAGGGTCACTGTTACGAGGTTGGAGTCTTCGGTGCCATCGTTGGCGCGGTAGGTGAAGGTATCGATCCCGTTGAAGTTGGCATCGGGGATATAGGTGAAGGAACCGTTCGGGTTCAGAGTCAAGGTGCCGGAAGCAACATCATCCACCAGCACAGCAGTCAGGGCTTCACCATCGACATCGGTGTCGTTCTCCAGCACTCCCTCGATGACGGGAACGGTAAGGGTGGTGTCTTCCTCCAGAATGTATGCGTCAGCTTGAGCCACGGGGTCATCCTGCACCGGATCCACGGTTAAGGTGACCGTCACGAGGTTGGAGTTCTCAGTGCCATCGTTGGCACGATAGGTGAAGGTATCGGTTCCGTTGAAATCGGCGTTGGGGATATAGGTGAAAGAGCCGTTCGGATTTAGAGTCAGGGTTCCGGAAGCAACATCATCCACCAGCACGGCGGTCAGGGCTTCGCCGTCAACATCAGTGTCGTTCTCCAGCACTCCCTCAATAACAGGAATCGTCAGGAGGGTATCTTCATTCAGAGTGTACGCGTCAGCTTGAGCAACAGGGGCATCCTGCACCGGATTCACGGTTAAGGTGACGGTTACCAAATTGGAGTTCTCGGTGCCATCGTTGGCGCGATAGGTGAAGGTATCGATCCCGTTGAAATCTGCGTTAGGAACGTAGGTGAAAGAGCCATTCGGGTTCAGGGTCAGCGTGCCGAAGCTAACATCATCCACCAACACAGTAGTCAGGGCTTCGCCATCGATATCGGTGTCATTGCTCAGAACGCCATTGATAGCAGGAACCGTCAGAGTGTTGTCTTCCTCCACGGTGTACCCATCAGGTCGGGCAACGGGGGCATCCTGTACCGGATTCACCGTCAGGGTGACGGTGATTGGTGTGGAATTGCCATAGCCATCGTTGGCACGGTAGGTGAAGCTGTCTTCCCCATTGAAGTTGGGGTCGGGGGTGTAGGTAAAGGAGCCATTGGCGTTCAGCGTCAGCACTCCATCACTCACATCCGTTTCCAAAATCGCCGTGAGGGGATTGTTGTCCGCATCGGTGTCGTTGTTCAGAATGCTATTGGCTGGCAGGACGGTGAGGGTCTCATCCTCATCCACGGCAAAGGCATCATTTGTGCCAACGGGGAGACGATTGTCCAGAATCGTGACGGTGGTGCTGGGGTTGGTCGCATCGACGCGATAGCCACCCGGCGCGAGGGAAAGGACGATCGTCTCATCCCCTTCGACGAGGCTATCCGGGGTCGCAGTCAGGGTCAGGTTGGTCGTGAGTTGCCCTGGAGCCAGTGTGATGCGTAGCGTGGTGCCATTAATCGTGCCCCCAGTCAGGGTGTAGTCGGTATTGAGCAGGGCAGTTCCGGCAATGTCCAGCTCCACAATCATGGTGCCGAAACCAGTGGAGCGCTCGATGGTCAGGAGGCTGGTGTTAGCCGCTCCGGTTTCTTCAACGGTCGCGTTATTGGCGGTAATGCTGACGGTTGGGGTGTCCGGGGCAAAGGCAATCCCACGAAAGTCGGTGTTGGCTGGGGCGATCGCCAGTTCCGTTCCTGTTCCAGCAAAGTTGGCATCAAAGGCGGCTGTATCTACGACCCGCAGCAGTTGGTCGCCCCGGGCAGTAAAGAGTTCTACCCCACCCGCCGTGATCCGTCCATCGAGGCCACGCCAGTTGGCATCACCACCCGGAGCACCCGTAAAGCTGCCCCGTGCGGTCCAATCCGTTCCATTAAAGGAGAACTTGTAGACCCCACCAAATCCGGTGATATAGAGGGTATCGAGACCCGCCACGGCTGCGGAGCGATCGAGGAAGACAAACTCATGGGTATTGCGAATGCCATCCCCGCCAAGAATGGGGGTGGGGTCCAGGGTTACCGGAGGGGTGGTAGCGGCGGCGGTTCCCACCTCGCTCAGGGGCGGTGTGCCGAGGATATCCACGGACGCATACAGTTCACCGTCATAAACCTCTAGGATGCGCCCGTTGTAGGGATCACTGAGCACTGTGCTAGCGCCGTTGTTGCCATAGGGCACCAGCCGTAGGCGATTGCCCGAGCTCCAGAACTCGCTGCCATCGATGGTGGCCACGCCCCGGAAACTGCCACCGCCATCGGTGAAAACAGTAGTTGTGTCAATGGTTCCGCCACCATCGACCAGCGCCAGGGTGCGCCGCCCGCCACCAAAGTTTCCGACCGGATCATCAAAGCCGCCCAACACCAGGAATTGCCCATCCGCCGAGAGGTTGAGAGAGGTATCTTTGTTGGTCGGCAGGGTGAGGGTTTGGTTGCCATCTTCATCAACGACGGGAAGGGCGATCGACTGCACCAAGGTGCCATCGGTAGTGTATTCATCCAGGAATACGGGAGCCAACCGTTCCAAACCATAGGTGCCGCCATCGCCTACCCGCAGCACAATGATGTTGCCTTTACCAAAGGCACGGGGCAGGTTGTCTTGCAGCGTCACCGTATCAGTGAGAGCGGCGGTATCAATCGTGTAGTCTCCAGCCGCGAGGGAGAGTCTCAGGGTTTCATCAACTTCGATCTGGGAATCGGAGTTGGCGATGATGGTCAAGTCCGCAAATTCTTGCCCGGTTGGGATTGTGACGGTCAAACGGTTACCGATTCGGGTGCCGCCGATAATGGTGTAGTCGTTGGCGATCGCCGTCCCCGCTAGGTCAATCTCAACCTCCATCTCACCTGCAATGGTGGAGCGAGCAATGCGTACAACGCCCACATCATCACTCGCTTCTAGCGCAATACCGTCAATGGTGGTGAGGCTGACCACAGGCAGCGAGGGCGCAAACGCGACACCCCGGAACCGCGTATTGGCTGCCGCTAGTTGAACATCGGTTTGGGTGCCGTTAAAGTCGGCATTGAAGGCGGCGGTATCTGTGACCCGCACCAATTCCTCTGCGCCCCGTACCGCAAATAGCTCAACCCCCGTCGCCGTTACCCGCCCAGACAAACCGCTCCACTCATCGCTACCACCGGGTGTCCCGGCAAAGTTGCTCCGTTTTGTCCAGGTACTGCCATCAAACGAAAACTTGTGAATCCCTGCAAACCCCGCAATATAGGCCGTATCGACACCAGGAATCAGGGGAGAGCGATCGAGAAACACAAATTCCTCAGTGTTGAAGGTATTGTTGACTCCCGGCAACAGGGTGACGGTGGCTGGTGTGTCTGGGATACCATTACCCAATTGGCTCAAGGGGCGGAAGCCAATATCGTCGGTGGAAATATATAGCTGCCCATCATAAATTTCTAACCCTTTGGCGTTCAGCTCGGCAGGGGTGTCGAGCACCGAAGTGCTCACGCCATTGCCGTAGTCCAAAACGCGAATATCGCCTGCACCGTCGTTACGAACCGCAACCCAAAACTGGCTGCCATCGTCGGTTGCCACAGCTCGCAGGCGATTGCCATTGACGACAAACCGATTGCTGGTATCTACGTTTCCAGCACCGTCAACCAGGCCAATGACTTTTTCATTGCCTGCAAATTCGCTGATGGGGCGATCGTATCCCCCAAACACGAGATACTGACCATCTGCAGACAGCCCTAGTGCAGCATTCCAGTTGTTGGGAATCGTCAGGGCTTCATTCGCGCCGATATCCACGGTGGGGAGGGCGATCGATTGCACCAGCGTTAAGTCAGGGGTGTATTCATCTAAGAACACTGGAGAGGTGCGACCGAAACCGATATCTGTTCCATCTCCCACGCGCAGGACGATGATATTGTCTGTACCGAATGCATCCAGAACACCCTCAAATGCGCTCAAGGCTTCGGGTTGAGGGGCGATCGCTCCATCCACTTGCCCTACCCGATATTCCAGCTCCCAGTCACCACCCTTGGCGGTAGCTCCGGTCAAATCTGTCGAGGCGGCTACATCGGCTCCCGTCAAGTCTCCAAGTTGCTGCACAAAGGACTGTCCGACCGCATCTGCAGCCACATTACAGCCATAAAGCAAAATATCCGCATCCTCTGTTAACGACTCCGACCAGCCTTCCAAGGCCGTTGAGTAGTCCGCAAGATTGTTCGCAGTCAGCGTTGTGCTGCCCAATTGCAGAACACCGTTGCTGCCGTGGGAAAGGATTTGAACACTAGAGACTTGCTGCCGCTGAGCAAGGGCTTGTGAGATCTGCGCAACCCCATCTTGGGCTGCATCTAACACGACAACCTCGGCATGACCTTGGAACGATTCCTGCAGGATCGAGTAATTTTCAATAGTGGAATCGATAAAAACGATGTGGGACGACTGATTGCTAGCGGAGACCATCGTGTATGGGTACCTTCAATAACGAATTTCAGGACAGAATCAATCACAAAGAGGAAGGCTCCTGAAACAGACTGATGCCTGCACAGCAAGGAACGCTTGAGATTCATCAAGGAAAATGTTCAGTACAGCTGGTACAGCCACCCAACGAATCCTTTCACGCGAATCCGAGTACCTGTCACATTGGCCTTCTCACCCTCTCCTACTGGAGAGAGTTCTCGCATTTGGCTGCCCTTCGCCCTCTCTGAATCAAGGGCGGGGGATAAAGGCAACGGGGACATTTGAAACCCTGACATGCGGCCTCAGATTCCGGAAGGGATGCTCAAAGGCGGCAGAGCTTAAGGTGTACGTTAGACATTGAGGGCTTGTGCGCGTTGCACGGTATAAACCGTCAACCCACCTCAAGACTGGCGAAAGAGCCTCTTACCCAGGTTGGGCTGTACCTTGAGGAAATACTTGACGTCTGCGTGATCCTCCACCTGTGCTATCAGTAGAATTCCCTGATACGCAGGGTCCTAACGGGTTGTAGATGCGGTCATAACAACTGATAGATAGGTGGCAAAACCTTGGTAGATGATAAGGATGTAGAAATCACTTATGTAAACACACTAGCCAGGGGAAATTGTCTCTGTCTCATACTTAGGGGAATGTTCTTAGAATCCACATGTTTATTCGGTCTGAATTAAGTTCATGTAAATCCCCATCCGTAGATATTCAGATGGCGCTTCACGGGATATTAAAAAAAAGCGCAAAAACTTTATTTGATTTTCAATAAATAGTTCCGGATCGCCGTTCCAGCCATTGGAATGGCGCATAGGTCATCGAAGCAGTTAGTGGGAAACTGCCGCTAAGAAGAGGCTGAGATAGAAGGCTTTGAGACTGGCGATCGCCTAATTATGCGAATGCAATACCCATGGCAAACATTAGAGTGATTTGCCTATTTAAGAGGGCTCCTTCAGTTCACAGACCTTTACTTTTGTGGAAGCCAGAGCATACGCTAATCGCTGTTCTCCCAGACCATTACAACCGATGATGCCGGATCGGAATTGTAGCAGTACGGAAAGCATGGATTAGTTGGGGAGATTTTCAGGTATACCCATGCTTCAACGGATTTCTTCAATAGATCCCGATCGACTGAGAGGGGATCATATCCCACCGAAGCAAGTAAGTCATCGATCAACACGGCATCTTCTTCGTCTAGCCCTTTATAACAATGGCCCTTATATTTTGGCCCCGTATAAAAGTGCGCATAGAGTTGTTCGCTGATGGGGATGGATTGCGGGCAGGGTACAAGGAAGCCTTGCATCTTGCGTTGTTCGCATGATAAGCCGCCGCATTGATGAGTGTATTCGACGCCGGATTCATACCCGACGATGAAGCAAACACCGTCGAATTCCTGTAACTCAGCTTGGATAATCGGAGCAGAAGACATAGGAACGTTGTCAAGTTAGTTTTGCTAACATTTTCCCCCGCATTTTTGACAGCTGCTGCCAAAGCTTAAGGTCAATATCTCGTTTCAAGTAGCTGATCGAATAGCCTGTTGACTCAGCAATTTCTTTATAGGTTTGATCGGCGATCGCATCCAATAAAATTGCGATTTCTACACCAGAAAAATATCGCTGCTCCAATTAAAGTAGGGCTGCATTTGCTGCGCCTAAAATCTGCGTTGAATCTGCCATTTCTCCTTAAGCCAACCTGGTGTAAAAGACACCCTACTTTACCTTACCTTTCCATAACTTGGGAATCAAATCTCCATACTTTTTCCCTAACGACACAAGCTTTACTCAGCCGTTAACGTTGGAACCACCTGTAAACCAGTTTCCAGAAACAACCTTTTCTAAAAGAATTCAATCCATGTTTGCCATCACAATACGACGGCGGTTGCGATCGCCGCCAGAGATCAGGTGTGGTTTAACACTTGCCAATTCATATCTCTTGTTATTCCATATCCCGTTTGCACTGTAGGGCGTCCAACCGTCCATGACTGTAGCCATCCCAACAAACAATTGACCTTGCATCACAAAACTTACTCACGTGATGTTGCACTCACTAAAAACATTCAACCTAAACAGGAGAAACTCACATGACTATCGAATTAACTCCAGGCAGAGACGTTTTTAGCGCTCCCAATTCTAGTGACATTATCTATACCTACGACGGTAACGACACCGTATGGGCAAATGGCGGCAACGACATAGTATACGGCGGCCGTGACATTGATTGGCTCTTCGGTGGCTCAGGTAACGACAAACTCTATGGAAGAGAAGGAGAAGACTGGTTAGGTGGAGACATTGGTAACGATGTTCTTGATGGTGGTTCCGGTAATGACCGTATGGAGGGCGGTGAGGGTAATGATGCCTACTACGTCCATGATGCTGGCGACCAAGTTATAGAGTATGCAAATCAAGGAACTGACATCGTCTGGGTGGATATCGATCAAGCATCTCAGGGTGTGAATGACGCCTGGGGTACGTACACACTACCCAATCATGTGGAAAACCTGCGCACTATTGGAGCCAATGAAAAACCTTACTACCGCGTTGAAGGCAATGACTTAGATAACGTCATCTTCGTCAACTATGGTTCTAATGCTCGATACAGCTTTTTTCATGGAGAGGGTGGAAACGACACGATTTACGCAGGCTCTACTGCAACAGGCTTTGATACGGTTTACGGAGGTCGAGGGAGAGATCGAATCTATGGTAGAAGTGGCCGTGATCAACTTCATGGTGAGGAAGGCAATGACACTTTGTATGGAGGTCATCACAATGACACTTTGGTTGGCTATGACAGAGCTGACAATACAGTCAGCAGAAATGATCGTGACTTTCTAACAGGTGGTTCTGGACGAGATACGTTTGAACTTGCACAACATTCCTCAGGAGCATCCGTTAATCGTAACCCCTATGCCTATGGAGCTGGATATGCAGTGATCGAAGACTTCAATCGCAATGAAGATAGGATTCGGTTGACTTGGAAGGGTAACATGAATGGCTTTAGTCTAGGCACGGGTGACTTTAATAGTGACGGTCGGACTGACACATTCATTTACTATGGGTCTCAAAACAATCTTGTTGGTGTAGTCAAAAGCAATACTGGCTTATCCTTAAATGCCTCCTATTTCTACTAAGGCTCATTGTTTCTTGAGGTAGCTACTTCATTGTTCAGATAAGATGGTTCTGTTGCAAAAAGATAGTGAAGACACAAGAACCTTGTGCTTTATTGCCTTGATTAAGCAGCAACTCGGAAAATTTCAATCCGAAAAATTGGTCTTACTCAGGATCTCATTTTTGCAACAGACCTCAGCCCCCAGCACAAGTTAACGCCACTTGATCAATTCCTCAGTTAGCAACGGTTTCCCATCCGTCAAAACCGTTTATCCAGGCTAAAGCAACATCAGCTTGCTAAGGCCGTGCTTAGGTGGTCGATGCGTAACTAGGCAAGTTCCGACTCTTTGCCTAATCCAACATTTGAGCCTACATTCCGCAGGTTGACAGTTAGGAGAAAAGGCGATGTGCCATAGAGTGGGGAAAGTGCTCAAGAGAATGGATACATCGTTTGAAGATAGAGAATCTGGATCACCTAGGGCTGG
>JBCBSJ010000027.1:0-35490 GCA_039819245.1 Cyanobacteria bacterium J06638_20 | reverse complement strand
CCTCGGACGGCTCTAGCGATACCGAACCCGTCCCAAAGCAGCGGCTTCAGGAACATCCAGTCCAGAGTCCGTGGCAAAAAAAGCGCATCAACTCATCTCAGATGGTCTGAAACAGACGCTGACCCAGAAGACCCACCCGATTGATCAGAGTTGCCGCTTACCACGCTTCCCTTGCTCTGCTTCTATTTCACCACCAAAATGAATGGGTTGGGGAAGATTTTTTCAACATTTCTTGTCTTCTGTCCCTGAAGTCTCAGTTGGTAGAACGCTCTATCACTATTTTGGCTGATCCCAAAGAATGGATGATGCCTTCTACCGTGACGAGATAACTAGAATCACGCCAGCGATAATCAACCCCAGCCCCAAAAGCCGGGCCAGTGGAATAGTTTCCTGAAAGAAAAAGTAGCCCACTAGTACGGAAAACACGTAACTCAAAGCGACGCTAGGCCCCACTATACTGAGGTTCACCCGGGTTAAGATAAGGATGTAAGCGATCGATGCAATGCCATAGCAGGCCAGCCCGATCAGCAATTCCGGTGTCAACGCAATGCGCAGAATCTGGCTGACAAAATTTGTCGCATTCGCTTGCCCCAACCGCAGCGCTCCCAGCTTCAGGAAAAACTGTCCAGTCGTTCCCATCAAGATTGACGACAGCAATATTAAAAATTCCTGTGGGGTCACAGCGCTTTCCTTTTCCTTGCGAGCCAGATCCTCAGTCTACAATGTGTCGATTTGCACAGGGCACTGGAAAAATCCCCCGCTAAAATGAGTCTGGTAGACTGCTTTTCATGGATTGCTACGACCTGCTTCGGCATGTCCTAGCCAATTCGGAGTCAACTCAGTTTGTATGCAATGCCTCAACAAAAATTGTTCCTTGAACTGTTCTGACAAATTCCTAAATTTGGGAACGATAGTTTGAGGTTTATATCAGGATGCAAGGGCATGCATGAACCTTCACCCTCTATAATCCTGTTTCCAATTTCACTGTTTCCCTAAAAGCTTGGTTTTAGTGTTATGACTGGCACAATTAAATCGCCTTATACCTCCGAAGAGATGTCGATGTGGCTGCAAGGGCTACTGGCGATCGCCTGGGCAGATGGGCATTTTGATGAAGAAGAAAAAAACTTGATCACTAGCCTGAGTGAGCTAGAAGCTGCACCTAACGTTAGCCTGGACTCGACCAGCGACCTTTCCCCTCAAGATGTTGCTGCGGTTCTCGACAAAAATCCCTTTGCTGCCGAAAACTTCCTCCGTACCGCCGTGATGGTGGCCATTGCCGATGGTGTCTACTCAGAGCCAGAGGATGAGCTGCTGCATCAATATTGTGAGTTGATGCATCTGGATGCAACCATTCTGGACTCATTGCGGGCGACGTTGCCTAAAAATCAGGCACAAGCGGCTGCAGCCGGAAGCTCGTCAGATAGCGCTAGCTTCTACGAAGCCCAATACAAACCCGTACTCAAGCCTGTCCAGAAGTGGTTGGATGGGTTGGAAATTCACGATCCGCGGTTGGCTCGTTTCCTCTGTAAAATGATTCCACCCCAATGCCCCTTTGAGCGCGATGTGGTTGTGTTTGGGCAGAAGATGGTTCATATTCCTGCGATGTGCAAGATCAATCCTTTATACGAGCAACTGGTGGGGTTGCGTTTCCGCGCCCTGTCATTTCTGGCAGATGATTGCAAGGAAGATGTTTCTAAGTACTGCTAGGTCTTGAATCACGACCATCAATCACTCGATAGCATCGAGAATTGCTCCGGCTGAAACTATCTTCCTTGTGGACATTGGCATCGTCTCTAACAATAACTAAGAAAAAGGACTCAGGGCTAATGCTCTGAGTCCTTTTGAAGGAGTAGAAACAATTCGCATCCAGTAAGAGTGGAGAGTCTCGATCGCTCTTAGTTGCCGTGGTCTACCAGATTTTCCAGCTGGTTGTCTACGGAGCTAACGAACGCGCCATCTTCCAGGGCTTCAGCGGAAAGACGACCGGAGGCGATCGCTGCTTCGATCACATCTTCAGCCACGATGTCGCCTGTTGCGATGCCGGACTCTAGCGCGCCGTAGCCAGGGATGCCCGCTTCACCAAAGCTGCCCCGATAGGCCAAGCTAGTCACTTGGAAGGGCGTCAGTTGAACTTTGTTCGTTTCAGCCGCTTCAGCAACGGGAACCAGAGCGGTGGTAGCGATCACGAGGGAAAGAGCAGTAGTGGCAACGTTCATGATGAGTATCCTTTTGTATGTGAGGTGTACGTATGTGTGAAGTGTGTAAGAACTGAAGCGCGTGTTGTGTGAGTGAAGTCTGCCTCAGTGTTGATTCACATGTAATACGACCCCAATCCCTTGCTGGATGTGGGTTTTCTAGTGATTCGTAAGTGTTTTTAGAGTGATCGTCATCACTGCTCAGATTGCAACCCTCTAGCGCAAATCTAACCATGGAACAAAATATTGATATTGAATTGAATAGTCCTCAAAAAGTCATGATTTGTGGGTGTGCGGGCAGCGCCCGCACACCCACAAATCATGACCTCATACCACTACCTCGAATTGAATTGATCACGTAAAAAGTAGATGGTTGTAGAAAAAACACATGATTGTATTCGGAGTAACAATGAAATCTCAGACTCTTTTGATGGCAGCTTTGGCCTCTCTAACCACGGTTACCCTGGCTAGCCCAGGGAGGACCGATACGGTAAATGCCCATTGCGATTTTTACCCGGCGGGGTCAGATACCATCTCGATGTCTACAAGTTGTACGTTTTCCCAGCGCCAGGGCTTCATCACGATCCAAACCCCAGCCGGGGCTGTTTACGAATTTAGCCCCGTTGGCGACGCGCCAGGCAATTTTGTGGATGCTGGTGGTGGCCCCGTTTATCGTCAGGCCGGGCTGGGAAATGATGGTCAAATCTTTGACTTGGTAGAGGAGCGCATCTTTGTCTATTGGGATACGGCTCCCTTCTCGGGAAGCCATTCCACGCCTTATGCGAATTCCGATCGCCGTTTAGGCACGCTGACTGCCAATGATCCGGGAGCACAAATTAATGTCCGTCAAAGTGCCACGATTTATTCCCGGGCGATCGCCTATGGACTACCGGGCGATCGCATCGACATTTTGCAATGCGAGCTAGATGGCGATACGCCGGGTAGCGATCTCAACTGGTGCCGCGTGCAATTTGTCGAATCGGGGGCGATCGGCTGGATTCGCAGCGATTTCATCATCTTCCCAAGCGACGGCGAGTAGGCGCTGAATAAACCACCTTCTCCCTCTCGTCCCATTTTTGAGGGATATGTCCGAGCAGTGACCATGACGCTGGCAGGATCTCTCAACCATGGGCAAGGGGGCGATCGCTGAGGCTTGAGTAGTCTGGTTCCTTGCTGTTGTAGTCAATTGCAATAGGGACTGGTTTCCTGGGAGCAAAAGCTATTTTCGGGGCAGAACCTAAGAAACGAAGGCTGGATTGGACGGTTTTCCAGCCTTCGTTTTTTTGTGTCTCGGTTGGCAATATGAGATGAGATGTTTTATAAACAAAAAGCCAGAGGCGAACCTCTGGCGGGGCGTTTTTCTTTGAGTACTTGTATCCTCCCAGGTTTTCCCGGAATCCCTTGTGGTCTGTCGCATAGGTATGGGTGAATCTCGTCACGCAATGGCGTGATCAGAATCACGACTCGATGGCTCTCTGCTTAGGGCGCGTTATTAATTGATTGCAAAAGCCTTGTAGGATAAGTGTTTACGCGCTCGCCCCAACAACATGAGTTAGGGGCTGTAAGAGCTTCCGTGGAAGGATTTTGGCATCTAGACTTTGGTATCTAATTGATGACAGCCTCTAGACAAAGTGCATGGGTTTTGGAATATGGCCTTGCGCTTTGAGATTAGGAAAAATCATTTTTTGAACGCCGCGCGCCGTGCGGCGTTCAAAAAATGATCTGGTTCTACCTGAGCGCGTAGCGCTATATCAATATAAACAAAAAGCCAGAGGCGAACCTCTGGCGGGGCGTTTTTCTTTGAGTGCTTGTATCCTCCCAGGTTTCTCCAGAACCCTTTGTGTTCTGTTGCATGAGTACAGGTGAATCTCGTCACGCAATGGCGTGATCGGAATCACGACTTGATGCCTTTCTGTTTAGGCAAAGCGCACAAGTGTTGGAACATGGACTCACTCTTGGAGCATGTCTGTAAGATGCAGCATGGCTATCTCTACCCTGGGGTCAGTTTTCTGCGGTTTGGGTTGACCCAGGCAACATAACCCAGAATTAGGAGTGCGGTTGATGCAAGCGGGCCGATAAAGACATGGAAGATCTGCTGGTCGGTTACGAGGAGAGCAATGCCAATAGCCACGGTCAATACATTCGAGAACAGCAGGTATAGGAACACGCGCCAATCGCGCATGACGGCATACCAGTTGTAGACAAACAGAAACGCCGGGATGAGCGAAATCATTTGCATGAGGCTCTTGCTGTCATTGAAGCCATAGCTCAAGGGCACAGCGATGAAGCTAGCTGTGAACAGAAAATCCGTCACTTTGGCCTTGCGTAAGCCCAAGCCAATCAAGCAGATTCCGGCAATGATAAACAGGTAGAACAGATGATTGAGGGGCGAGATGCGGCTTTCGTAGAACCAATCATCGCCAATATGTTCGGCAATTTCGTAGGAGGTTGCGATCGCAAAGCAAGCAAAGCCGCAGTAGATCAATGGCAGCGATCGCACCTTGTTGACGGTTCGAAAATAGTCACTCCGGCGCGAAAAGATCCAGATGTTGATGGCGATCGCCAGATAAGTAAAAAAGTGGGCGGCAATGATGGCAATCTTCAAGGCGGGAGACATAGAACGACCTCGCAGTTAACCTCAACGATTGTCTGGAATATGCTCACGAACGTATCGTACAGCAGATGTCTGTATTGGGTAGCGGGGTTAAACGCCAAATCGGGCAATGAAACCTGCAACCCGCCGACCGAACCCTACCACTGAAACCTCCCTTCACAAGGTCTGAAGTCATGAATTGTTGGAGTGTGGGACAGTAGAGGCGATTCGGCTGGCCGCAACCGTCGTTACCAGGATGTCATCTGGGACGCATGTTGAGGAACTAGCCAAAAAAAAGCCAGAGGCGAACCTCTGGCGGGGCGTTTTTCTTTGAGTACTTGTATCGTCCCAGGTTTATCCATTCTCCTTTGTGTCCTGATGCATTGCCCAAATTGAACCTTGTCACACGAAACCGTGATTAGTGTCACACTTGCAGCGATTGACATCCTGGGTATTCCCGCGAAAGCGAGATCTAGAGAGGCTGAGTCCTGTGGTCGACAAGCTGCTATGGAATCCCTTAGGCAGCAAAATGGCGTATTCCTGTTAGGGTGAACGGGCTAATTGATTTGCTCCAGACGTTGACGACGGGGGATTTCAAGCACAAACTCGGTTTCCTGCCCAGGCACGGAGAAGCACTGGATTGTGCCACTGTGGTTCTCCGTGATGATTTGGTGGCTGATCGACATCCCCATCCCCGTGCCTTTGCCCACGGGTTTGGTTGTAAAGAACGGATCAAAGATATTTTGTCGCACAGCATCCGGGATGCCAGGACCATTGTCGAGGATGTGGATAGACACTTGGTCTGCGCCAATTGGCTTGGTGCGAATCGTGATTTGGCTGGGCGATCGCTCAATTTCTTGATATGGGCGCTGGCGATCGCGGTCTTCAAGGGCATCCACAGCATTGGCCAAAATATTCATAAATACCTGGTTGAGCTGTCCGGCGTAGCATTCGACTAATCCCAGGTCGCCGTAGTCTTTAATGATCTGAATTGCAGGGCGATCGGATGTGGCTTTGAACCGATGCTTGAGGATGACCAAAGTGCTATCGAGGCCAGCATGAATATCGACGGCTTTGTAATCTGCCTCATTCAATCGGGAAAAGGTGCGTAGGGAGCCAATAATCTCGCGAATACGCTCAGCCCCGATCTTCATGGATGCCAGGATTTTTGGGAGATCATGGGTGAGAAATTCTAGGTCGATCGCCTCAATCTCAGCTTGGATATCCTCCGGCGGTTTAGGATAATGGATCTGGTAGAGATAAATTAGATTGAGCAAATCTTCGATATACCGATTGGCCGGTGGGATATTGCTGTAAATAAAACTGACGGGGTTATTGATTTCATGGGCGACCCCAGCAACCAACTGTCCCAGGGACGACATTTTTTCACCTTGAATCATTTGTAGCTGCGCCCGCTGAAGTTCGTCCAACGTTTGCTCCAGTTCTTGTGCTTTTTGTTTGAGTGCCGCTTCGGCGGCTTTGCGATCGCTCACATCGCGGGCGATCCCTTGCAAGCCAGCAACCTGGCCTGTTGCGTCCTTAATGGGTGAATGGTTGCAGGTAACCCAAACCCATGTGCCATCCCGATGCTTGAGTCGGAGCTCTAGCCCAGATTGCTTCTCGCCCGTAGTAAACAACCGTTGGTTGGATGCCATGACGTCTGCCAAGTCATCGGAATGGACTAGTAATGCAAACGGTTCATGCAAACATTCATCTACCTCATAGCCACTCATTTGCGTGAATTGGGGCGACAGATACATGAAGGTTCCATCAGACGCAATGGTGTAGATCAGATCATCGGCATCCTCGACCAATCGCCGAAACTTTGCTTCGCTCTCGGCTAGGGCGGTTTCAGCGGCTTTGCGCTCCGTAATGCTCAAGCCCGTCCCACGAAACCCAATGAGTTCGCCTTGATCATCAAATATTGGTACCCCACTGACCGCCTCCCAAACGTTTTCACCGGAGGGCAAGACATTGCGATGTTCTAACGAAAACGTAGACTTGTTAGCGGCGGCGATCTGGACAATCGACTCGACCCGGCCAATGTCGTCTTCTGGCATGAACTCAAATGGAGTACGCCCCAATAATTCGGAAGGGCTGTACCCTTTCACGGCTTTGGCGCGCTCGGTAATGAAGGTGTATATGCCATCGGGCGTAATCTCCCAAATGTATTCACCAGCCGCCTCAGTCACATCCCGAAAGCGTTGTTCGCTGTAGCGTAGGGAAACCTCCATTTCCTTGCGCTCGCTAATATCTTGTGCCAGCCCGATAAGCCCTACAACTTTGTCGTTAGCATCGTAACGCGGGGTTTTCGCGATCAGGTAAGTGTGGTCAATACCTCCCATTGGAACAACGGCTTCAAAGCGCTGAGAGATTCCTTGGGTCATAACCTCTTGGTCTTCGAGCATGATGGTTATGGCTTTATCGTCGGCAAATAAGTCTGCATCAGTTTTGCCGATAATCTCGTGAATTGATTTATCGAAGAAGTTGGCCAGATTGGAGTTGACAACCACATGTCGCCCTTCCCGGTCTTTCGCGAAGAAGAACCCGGGAAGCGTTTCCAAGACAGAATTCAGTAGTGTATTGGTTTCCTGGAGGGCACTTTCAGCCACTTTACGCTCGGTGATTTCAAAGGCTGTCAAGACAATTCGATAAATTTTTCCCTGTGTATCGTGAAGGGGATTGAGTGTCGTCAACCACCACGTTTCACGGCCTTGGAAGGTTAAGCATTCTTCATAGGTGATGGATACGCCTAAATCGACGCAACGCTGATAATGTTGCCGAACGGCAATCCCATTCTCTAAACCCAATGCATCTTCAGGGGTTTTGCCAAAGACATGTTCATTGGCTACCCCTGTGTGTTTTTCAGTGGCTGGGTTCCAGCCACTATAGCGGAACTCCCCATCGGGGAATACATCGATGATGGCAATGTTGTTTTCTACGCCTTCATACGTGCTGCGAAGGAGCTGTTGGTGCTGATATAGCTCTGCTTCAGCCGCTTTGCGATCGCTGATATCCTGCGCTAATCCAAGCAAGCCAACGATTTTACCCTGAGCATCACGAAAGGGAATCTTAACGGTTAGGTAGGTGTGGTCAATGCCTTTCTTGGGAACAGCTTCTTCAAAGCGCTGGATTATGCCCTGAGTCATAGTTTCCTGGTCTTTGAGCATGATGGCTTCAGCCACATCCGCCGGAAGCAGTTCGGCATCCGTTTTACCGATGACATCGTGGATGGGTCTGCTGAAGAAGTCGGCCAGGTTGGAGTTGATGACCACATGTCGCCCTTCGCGATCTTTGACGAAGAAGAACCCAGGGATCGTTTCTAAGACAGAATTCAGTAGCGTATTGGTTTCTTGTAGGGCATTTTCGGCGGCTTTGCGATCGCCAATATCTCTCCAACTGGCGTATAGAATTCGCCGCCCATGCATGTCCAGAGGGGTTAATTGGACTTCCACCCAAAAATTTTCCCCATCCATCCGTCGATGCACCCATTCAAATCGGTGGCCACCTTGTCTTAGCGCCAGTTCCATCATGGCATTGGCTTTTTCGAAGGAGGGTTGCCCGTCGGGTTGAACGTCGGGTGATATCTGTTCCGGATGTAAGGTGAGAAATGTTGCTTTATCGCCGCATCGCATCATGGTTACAGCGGCTTGGTTGCAGTCAACAAACTTCCCATCTTCTAGCAATAAGATGGCGTCTTGGGTCGTCTCAAAGAGTTGCTGAAATGGGGTTTCAGATGCCTTGATTGCGATGGGGTTGTTGGCATTGTCAACCAATGATTTGTCAGTTGATCCATTCGTGTCCGTTGATTGAGATGCACCGGATGCAAGTACATCTGATTGAGGTGTAGCTACCCGAGCAGCCACTGATGGCTCTAGGGTATTGAGGTGCTGTTCAAGGATGGCTTGAGCGTCTTGGAGCGCCTGATGTAACTGAGCTTTCTTTGTGTCGTCGGTTACGTCAAGGGCTGAGCAAACGGCCTCTATTTGTGTAAGTTTCTGTTGTAAATGGTGTGCTTGTTCTATAGCGGCCACATTGGATGGCGGTTTGCTATTCAACATAGTAAATATTATTTTGGGCGATCGCTAAAAAAAATAAAGAAAATGGTTATGGTTTTATATTGACCTATCAAGTTAGACCGTCCGTCCGTATCTTTCCCTAAAAGCTTAAATGATTTGCTATGGCCAGACATAAAGTCGCCATATTGTCCCAGATGGCTTTTACTCTAATAGTGTGAGTTGCCAATGGGAGGGACAATGCATGTATCCATCTTCTTAGGGAAGCGGTAAGAAACGTTGTTCCTCAGCTGTTTAGGATAATCTCCTGGGGACTAGATCATGGCTATACAAGCCAAGCCCGCCATCGTGGACTCCGAGCTTTCGTGATTGGAGAACCCAAGACGGCGGGCTTTGTTCCTATAATTGCGGTTTCAACCGTCAGATCTGTTCGTTCTGAATTCACGGTTGAACAGATCTATTACTTGAACGGATCTGGGTATCGTTTCGGACGCGTCCAAATGCAACCCTATGGGTATCTTAACTTTTTTGCGCAGCTAGGCTTGCAAAAAAGGGGCTGTCCTTATCGCAATATGTCATATCAAATCCGGTTGAAGAACCCAACTATCGTTTGCGCCCGCCGCACTGCGGCGGGCGCAAACGATAGTTGGGTTTTACAGTTATTTAATCAGATTTGATGTCAGGCTTTGTTGAGGGTGGTGTTTTGGACGTGCAGGAGCTCACGCTTCCCAAAATCTCGCCCTTTGAGGACTATTTGTTGTTGTCGGTCTCAAGAGATTCGTTTTTGAGGGAATGGATCAGATGTTGGATTTTTCTTTTCTGTTTGGCGTCTAAAGAGGTGGGAAACGCCAGTTCGAGGATAATCTGGGCCGTTTTTCCTCCGTCGATATGGTAGACAGTTGGTGCCACGCTTTTAATAAGCGCCAGGAGCCGTGTCGGGTTAGACCTGTCTTCTGGACGGGGAATCAATAATCCCACAGGCGGGGACTGGTCACTGAGGTTTTCTAGCTCAGGGGGTGGGTCGCTAAGGCGAAGGCGGAGGCTCCGAGAGTTGATTTCGGTAGCGATCGCCTCATAGAAACGGCCCTCCCAATACATCTGGATAGGCGTGCGAATCTGTTTGCGAACCTCGGTTTTTTCGGCGGGTTTCAGATCTCGAAAGGCGCGGGGCAAACCCGAAGCCAGAAACGCCAAGGCTTTGAAGGGGCGATCGACTTCACTGCGAGTTTGGGCGTACCATTTCTTGACATCGGAATACAGCACCACTACTAGGGCATCGGCTTGGGCTTGCGTCAGGTTCACAAACTCGACCGTGACCAAAACGCGCTCGTCGCTTTCGGGCGTCACCCGCAGAATTCGCCCTTCCAGGAACACCCGTGCGCCGTAATCTCCAACTAGCTCTAGCTCAATCATGTCGGGCAGATTGTGCCATTTTTCGAGTTCAATTCGTGCGCCAGTTTCGCTAACATCTAGGGTTTTGCCGTACCAGGTCTGACGGTTGGCATAGAGGCTGGCCTCAAGCTGTCGGTTGAGGCGGTGCGATCGCCTTAACTGCGGCTGTTCCAGCGCCACTAAAATCGCCGCCATCATCAACACCAGGTTGAACACACACCACAGCGCATTAATCACCGTGGCCTGGGTTTCATCGGGGCGTAACACCAACCAGAATGGAACGGCTAGGAGTGCCAGCACAATGAACCCGGCAATCAGTACCGACACTTTTGCCGATTCAAAATCAAAGGATCGCTTGGTGACGGTTTGACCTTTATCGGTAACGTTGAATTTGCCTAATTTGGGATTAATCAGGGCGAGGAGCGTAACGATGCCATCGTGAAAGGCCATCGCATACTCAAAGATTTCGTTCCAAAAGGAGAAACGAACCGATTTATAGGTGATGTAGTTGGCGTTCATCGCCAGCAAGATGTGGGGCAGCGCGTAGGCTAGGGTCATGACGCCCAGCCCGCGGATGGAGTTAATACCAAACAGCAAAAACAGGATGGGGGCGATCGCATACATTAACCGGGGGAACCCAAAGAAGAAATGGGTCGTGGCCGAGAGGTAGCATAGCCGTTGCGGCAGAGACAGTTTGAGCTTGCGATTGAATAACGGATTTTCTACCCTTAGAATCTGCGCCATACCCCGTGCCCAGCGCACTTGTTGGCCGACATAGGCCGCAAATTTTTCGGGAGCCAGCCCTGCGACCATAATCCGGTCGTAGTAAATCGATTTGTAACCCAGCGAATGTAGGCGCAGCGAGGTATGGCAGTCTTCGGTTACCGTCTCAACGGCGATGCCCCCGACTTCCATCAGGTGAGCTTTGCGAATGATCGCCGCCGACCCACAGAAAAAGGCCGAATTCCAAAAATCATTGCCTTTTTGCAGCACCTTGTAGAACAGCTCATTTCCAACGGGAATGCGCCCCTGGGTGAGCAAGTTGCGTTCAAAGGGATCGGGGTTGAAAAACCAGTGGGGGGTTTGCACCATGAACACCTTGTCATCCTGGAAAAAGCCAACAGTATCCTTCAGGATGTCGCGAACCGGGATATGGTCGCAGTCTAAAATCAGGATGAAGTCGCCCGGGGTGCGTTTGAGGGCGGTATTGATGTTGCCTGCCTTAGCATGGTCGTTGTTATCCCGCGTCAGCATCTCACAGCCCAGCTCATCGCACACCTGTTGGAGGGTTTCGCGGCGTTCGGGATACTTCCGCCCATCATCCAGCACATAAACCCGCTTGCGATTTTTAGGGTAGTCGATGGCAAGGGCGGCAACCACCGTTTTGCGGACGATATCTACATCCTCGTTATACGTTGGAATGTAGATATCGACTGAGGGCCACTGAAATTTCGGCAGGGTATCGAGGGGGATGGGCTGCCGATCTTTGAGTTTAGCGGTTTGGAAATAGGCTAGTACCAGGGTCAAGATAGCGTATAGTTCGGCACCATAGAGCAATAGGCTAAAGACCGTATTGACCCAGCCATCAAGGTTGAGGGTGTTAAGCGTACGGTAGAACAGATAGCGTAGCGTGGTAATCAGGCTCAGCCATACCAAAAATATATGGAGATATTCGCTCATCTGCGGGACAGATTGGCGACCCTCTGAATTCACGATGAACCACCCGATAGCGATGAGGAAAACCGCCACCCAGGTTTGTTGGATTAGCGACAGGGGCGTAACGATGAGGGGAATGGAAAACAGACAGACACTCACCATCAGTAACGCCAGGAGCCAGCGGCGATCGCCAAAGTAGCGCTCGAAGCTTTGGGGTAACGCCCATAGCATTTGAGCGAAACGGTTTCGTTGCGTAAACCGGGGCTGCGAGGTCATGCATCATCTCCAGGGTTGCTGAACTGGTTGAGATAGAACTGGGTTGCACCGAACAGGAGCAGGGCTGAGACCACAATGCCACTGGGGAGCAGCAGCCAATGTTGTTGGAAAAAGTGGGTGGCCATGCGGAGGGGCGATCGCCGACCGATTTGAACCGACTGCGTCGGATGCAGAAACTTCAGGGTGTAGGCATGGGGGTCATAGGGCGTAGGGTTGTCGGTGTTCCGACTGACCAGAGCCGTTTCGCCCTCCAGTTGGAAAAAGAGCCTGTCGTAGTGGAACAGGTCGCGTACCTGCGCCAACCCCTCATCGCTTTGAGCCGTCAACCCCAACAGAACGCGGTTGGTATTCCAGGGCGAGATAACGGAGCGCAGGATGCCTTCGGTGTCGGGTAGGGTTTGGATTTGGGTTTGCCCCTGCTGGCGGGCAAACAGGTCTCCTATTGCCAGCCCATCGGTGCCAAAGACTTCTGGTAGGGGGAAGCGATCGCGCCGACCAATGGCCACAATGTTTTTGCCTTCGCGGATGGGCTGAGGCAGGGTGCTCTGGCGATAGGTTTCGAGCTTCACCGCGCTCGAATCTGTCAGTCGACCCAACCGCTCCGAAACTTGTAGGAGAGTCAATAGCTCTCCGGAGCTGGGGTCATCGGGCACGGTCAACGCGGTTGTGGACAGATCCTGGGGGGCGCTCAGGGGGTAACCAGCCCGCAGTAATTTCAGGTCGGGCAAACTGGTGATTGTTTCACGGCGCAACCGAAACTGGGTCTTGGCCGCATGAACCGTGGCCCACATCTGGCGATCGAGTGCGGCTTCGCAGGTGCCAATTTGTTGCCGGGGTGGCAGGGTAAACTGCACCCGCAGGCGCGAATCCGGATGTACCTCGCCGGGGGGCAACTCAACCCGCAGCTGGTCTTGGCCTCCCTGGATTGAGCGCAAAGGCTCTCCCACCAGCGCTAAGCCATCCAACTGCACTTCCACCGACGCCTCGCGGGGATTGATCTGGGGACTGTAGCTGTAGTCCAGAATCATGGTGCTGCCGCTGAGCAACTGTTCGTCAGGGAGTAGACGAAAGTCGATGTCGATGGGCGGTGGCATGGCCCCACGCACGGTGACATCCTCGTAAAACCGACCATCAGCCCGTTGCAAATCGGTCAGGGCAAAGGTGTTGCGATCGCTCGGCAGATAGCGCGACCACTGCCGGGGCGGGGGCGAACCGACCTCACTCGATTGCGTCACCGTGACAATTTGTCCGGCACCCAGCTCCCGATCGGGGCCTTGCGCGAGAAACTGAACCGCTTTGCTGACTCCCGCAGGCGTGTTGCCCGTGGCGACCAACACGGGATTTTCGTTATTCCCTGTCGTTGTCAGCAGCAATAGTCCCGTTTCCCCGGCTAAGGGAAGCTCGTTAGCATCCAGTACCTGTCCATCTTTCACAGGAACCGGATCCATCAGGGATGCCAGGGCGGTTTGTTCGGCTGGGGTGCCAATGACAATCAGACGCTCGTTGGGTTCCAAGTCAGCTACGCTCTCCACCAACCGCGTTTGGGTGGGCTGGAAGCGCTTGATTCGCCCAAAGGAAGCATGCAGCTTGGCCGCAGCGGTCAACCACTCGTCGGTGAGGGTGGCAGGTTGTAGGTAGGCGAGTTGCTCCGCATCCAACCCCAGCGGATCGAGAATCGGGTATGGATAACGGGCAAAGTCCAGAGCAATAGGTTGGGTGGTGAAGTCGAACAGCAGCTTGGAGTCGGGCAAAATTTCCGTCCACAAATTCGGGTCATCCACTGCCGGACAATCCTCCGCTCCGGCCTGCTGCACCAACATCGAAATTTCGTTGAAATCCTGAATCAAGTTGGGAGGGATGTTGAATAGGACTTGTCCAATTTCCACATCAGACCGATTGAGGGGAATGCTGCCAATGCTGGTGCCATTCACCCGTACGGTCATAGAGGAGCGATCGCCCACCAGGTTTGGCGAATGCTGGAATCGAATCATGGCTTTCGCCGTTTGGACACGCCAATGGCTCGGGCGAGTAAACCCCAGTCGTGCTTCATCCATCCGTCCTTCTAAACGAAATCGCAGCCCTACGACCGGGCTGCGGTTAAATTCCAGAATGTACTGGCTCACGAAAGGTTCGTCTGTTGCAGCGGAGGCTGTCTCCGTGGCGGGTGTCGGTTCTGACGGAGTTGTCGTAGGGGGTTGCGCAGCTGGAGCTTGGGGGCGGGGCTCAGCGGGGCGACTGGGAGGTGTTGCCGGGGCCTGGGACGGTCGGGGCTGATAGACCGGACGATTGGCCGGATTAGGGGTCGTGATGGGAGTTGGGGTAAATTGCTCAATCAGTTGGTCTTCGCGATTTTCGAGGCTATCCACCTGCGCCTGGGCGGGGATAGCCAGACCATAATGCAGCCCGATTCCGAGCAAACAGGTTAGGCTACCCAAGACCAGGCGGCGGCGCCAGCAGGCATCGAGACAGAAGCTCAGCCAGCGAGAAACCCTACGAAACAGGGGAAAAAATCGTAGAAAAGAATGCATAGGTCTAAGGGATTAGACGATGGGTGGGATATCAGCCGGACGGGATGAGATGGGCGGTGCCCTCTCCGATCAATCACTAGCGAGCCAGGGCTGGGGACGGAGGGTAGGAGCGGCTAAGCCGAACCACGCCAAGTTTTGGACATAGTAGAAATCCTCACCATCCCAGATGCCATCGGTGTACGTTGTAAACAACGCGTCATCAAACAGTTCGGTGGCGATCGCCGAATCCACAATCAACAGGGCAGGGTAAAGCATGGCATATTGAGCCGTCGCCTCGTACTCGACGAGGGGGGCTCCTTGCAGGTCTATTTCCGCCATAATACGGCGATCGCGCTCCCAGGTGTCGGTAATATAGGGCAGCGTGTCCTGCAAAAAGTCGGTTGCGCGTTCCTCTTCAAACCATAGGGCATCCAGTGCAATTCGCCACCACACGCGATAGGCATCGAACCCATACTTAGAGGTCAGTGTCGGGTGATTTTCTAAGGGACGCACCCGCCCTGTATAGGCATTGATTTGCACCCAGTCGCTGGGCAACTCCACGGCGGAAACCGTAGCGGCATCGTTGAGGACGGTGTAGCTGGTATCGACTAGGCGCATCCAGTCATGATCCGGATCCACCTGGGCGAACAGCCGAAAGGCCGATGGAAAGAGATAAGACGGGTTGAGGACAAGTTTGCCGGGGTCGGGGCGGAAGGCGGTAATCGGCCCTGGCAGCAGGTAGGCGCGATCGCCCACAACCCAGACCGATTCGTTCCACAGGTCTTCCAGTTTGGTGCGTGCTAGAGCCAGGTAGTCGGGGCGGTTCCACCGTCGGGAAGCGAGGATGAGGGCGGCGATCGCATCGACATCGGCATCGCTGGCAAAGTTGACATCTTGAATGCCCCAGGTGCCATCTTGCTTTTGTCCCCATGTCCAGGCCCACAGGCTGTCGAGCTGAGCCGTTCCTTCTTGCCGCTGCAAGTTGTTTTCGGCCCAGTTCAGGGTGCGTTCAAAGGTGTCGGGGTCATCGATTAGAACCGCGCGCAACATAGCGTAGGCTTGCCCTTCCGATACGGTACGGGCGTCGGCTTCCCAGTCAATCACCCGTCCATCTGCTTGGATAAAGCGGGTTTTGTAAGCTTCCCAGCTCTCCTGCAAAATCGCTTGGATGTCATCTTGGGCTGGCGTCGTTTGCCCGCTATTGCCGGATGCATCGGCAGCCCCATCGGCCTGCGCCGATCCTGGGGTTGACGAGGGCTCCGCAGGAACGGGCGTTGCAGAAGAGGTCGGAGATGGCGCACAAGCGACGCCGATGAGGGCAAGACCACTCAGAAAAAGGAGACAGCCTTTTTGCGTTAGGAAGGAGAGCGATCGCATGACCATTTTCAGGAGAAATCCACTTTCAAGAAATAACTTTCAGGGAACACCTTTCAGGAATTAACGTTCAGGGAATGCCTTAGTAGAACACCTTAGTAATAGACGAATCTCTCCTCTTCATAGTCAGCGAAAACTATCGAGGTTTCACGGATGCAATTGGCAACTTTGTGATCTCTTCGTAATGAGATAAAGAAGCCGCAAATTGAGACAGTAGAGTCGCAGTATGTCCGGAGAGCGTGAATGGCATCCATCCTGTTTCTGAGTGTGTTGCGACCTTGCTTCCCGAGACGGCCTCATCCCCCTTAGTTACGTTAGCTACGTAAAGCAAAAATATTGAAGCAACTTTATCGCGCCGCTTCAATTACTCCTAAATGAGTTGGATAATGTGGATTGCTGCATGCCATCACCACGCCATGACCTCCCCCAGCACCACTGCACAAACCATTTTGTTCCTTGCGGCTAACCCCAAAGACACGGGACGCCTTCGCCTGGATCAAGAACAGCGCGACATTGCTGACGGGTTGCAACGTGCCCAAAAGCGAGACCAATTTAACTTAGAACAACGTATGGCTGTCCGTCCCCGCGATATTCAGCGGGCAATGCTGGATGTGGGGCCACAAATCATTCACTTCTCCGGGCATGGGACGGGAGAGCAAGGTCTTGTATTTGAAGACGAGGTGGGGAACAGCAAATTCGTGGATGGGGCGGCTCTGGCAGGGCTGTTTGAACTGTTTGCCGATCAAATTCATTGTGTGCTGCTCAACGGCTGCTACTCCGAGGTGCAGGCGAGTGCCATTGCCCAACACATTCCCTACGTCATCGGCATGAACCAGGCGATTGGGGATAGGGCAGCCATTGCCTTTGCCGTCGGCTTCTACGATGCTCTGGGGGCAGGGCGCGATGTCGAGTTTGCCTATAAATTGGGCTGTGCGGCAATTCGGATGGAGGGCATCGCAGAACACCTCACCCCTGTCTTGCTGAAACAATCAACTATTGGAGCAGCGTCTGTTCAATCACAAAACACTAGTGTTTGGAAGTTTGTTCTAGAAGGAACACTTGATGATATTGACAATGTCAAATTAAAAAATATTGTTGATCATTTGATTAAGCTTTCTGGGGATGCATCCCTAACCTTAAGAAAAGCTGAGCAAGGTAGTATCATTCTGACTTTAGAGGGATCAGAGGAAGGTTTTAAGGTTATTGAATCTCTTTTCAACGCGGGACAGCTAAACGAAGTTTTAGGTTTACCTGTGAACCACGTCGGCTATGAATTGCCAATTCCAGCATCTCTCTCCGCAAAAGAACCCATTGAGGTGTTTATCTCCTATTCCCACAAAGATGAGAATCTGAAGGACGAACTCTACGTCCACATGGCGAACCTGACCCGTCAGAATAAGATCAAACCCTGGCAGGATCGGGTGATCGAGGCGGGAGCCGAATGGGATGCCGAAATCAAGGCACGGTTGGAGTCGGCCGGGGTAATTTTGCTGCTGATTACCCCCCGCTTTATTGCTTCCGAATACTGCTATGACAAAGAGATGCAACGGGCGATGCAGCGTCATGAAAATGGCACCGCACGGGTCATTCCCATCATCATGAAACCCTGCGACTGGCAGGATACCCCCTTCAGCAAACTGCAAGTCTTGCCCAAAGACGCCAAACCCGTTACCTCCTGGGATGACCTGGATGAAGCACTGCTCAACGTCGTGCAGGGCATTCGGCGGGCGGTGGAATCGCTGGCAAAAAAGTAACCCGTTCTCGACTCAAACCGGGCACCCCAGTTGAGGACGGGACACCAGCAGTGCCAGGGGCGGCTGCGCCAGGGGCAGACTCGCCCTTCATCACCGGGATGCCCATTGCCCACCCCCGCCAGTTCTTTGGCCGCAGACGGGTGTTGAAACGTCTGTTCAACCTGCTCAAAACCCACCCCCTGCAAAACGCTGCCATTATCGGCCAGCGGCGATCGGGCAAGACCTCCCTGCTCAACTACCTCCGCACCATTACCACCACACCCCCCGACCAACTCCGCCCCGGCCAACAAACAGACTGGCTCCCCAACCCCGACGCCTACCGCTGGATTTTTGTTGATTTTCAAGACCCCCGCATGGCCAGCCGCGAACGGCTGCTCTGCTTTTTGCTGGAGTCGATGCAGTTGCCCGTCCCTGATTTTTGCGATCTGGAGCAGTTTATGGATCGCGCCTGTGGCAACATTCAGAGGCCCACCATCATCTTGATGGATGAGATTGGGGTGGGGCTAGAGCGCTGCCCCGAACTGGACGATAGCTTTTGGGAAAGCCTGCGTTCCCTGGCAACCAACCAAGCCAGCGGCAACCTCGCCTTTGTGCTATCGACCCCCGAATCTCCCATCGACCTAGCTCACCACACGGGCCACAGCTCCCCCTTCTTCAACATCTTTGGCTACACCACCATCCTGGGGTCAATCACCGAACCCGAAGCCCGAGAGCTGATTTCCAGTTCCCCCATTCCCTTTCCAGAAGCCGATATCCTCTGGATTTTGGAACAGAGCCAGGGATGGCCCATTCTGCTCCAAAGCCTCTGTCGAGAACGCTTATTTAGCCTCCAGGAGGGAGAGTCAGACAGTGATTGGCAGAAAGAAGGACTGCAACAGATTAACCCATTCCAACATCTACTTGAGACACTATGATTCCATCAAGTATTCCTAAAAATGCTTATACGAGTTCACCAGAGCCACATCCTAATTTGATTCTAGGTGGCTTTCAACTACTATTTTGGCTTTATTTTCGTCCCTCCATATTGAGAAAATATTTTAGTGACTTCGTGCAATTAGTCAACAGAGAATCTTATTTTGAAGCAATATCTTCTCGACAGTTCTGGCAACAGTCAATTATTATTCGATCTCTCCTTTATATATGCACTTTCTTGTTTATTCGAGGATTGATTGTAGCTACAGTCCTGTTAATATTTGTCTTTAGTTCGAACTTTTCAAATATAAGTAAGTTGCTTGAGGATATACCGTTTGCTGGGATTTTAGGCCTATTTTACGGAATAGCATTCAGCACAGATTTCCCAGAGCTAAGCCATGAAGGCTTATCAGATTTTAGTCACAGCTTTTCACTAAAGAAAGAATATACGAACCTGGCTTTAAATATAGTCGTATCAACATTTATGATCCTTCTTTTGATGCTTTTTGTTTATAGCTTCGCAGGAGCTATGTATGAAGGCTTCGATTTATATGAAGGTTTCGATTTTTCCGAGATAGGTGTTGAGCGAACTGACTTAGAGCAGGTGAGGGTGTTCTTTGTTCTAGCAATTCTTGTGGCTCTTCCTATATCACCCTATCAAGCTTTTGGTATTATACTTTTATTTTGGTTATGTGGATTTTTCTTGTCTCTAATTGGTGGAATAATTTTATTTCTTTGTGGGGCTTTGGTCTTTTTTATTTCTGTATTGTTGGGGCTGGACTCTTTGTCTGATTACTTGTATGGTTCTTTATCTTCTCTAGGTTCCTTTCTTCTACTTTTTGTTTTCACTAGCTCAGGCTCAGAAAGGGATTCAACTGGTGTGGAAGTACTTATCTCTCATTTGCCATTCATCTTCTCGTCAACTTTAGGGACAATTTTAGGGCTATCAATCAATTATCTCTTGCGTCCGCTTACGATGTCAGTTGTTTCTATTCCTTGGCATTTTTTGCTTTACCGCATTGATGAAAGGGAGGTGGGAAAAGCTTCTAGCCTTTTGCGTTGGCATCTTGCCTTTTGGGACGAGTGGCAGGTTTTGCCGATTTGGGGGTTGGACAAGCATCTTTTGCTGGTGCTCGAACGTAGCCCCCAAGAGGGGCAGGCTGCCCTCAACTATCTCAGCATCAGTCGCCAGCGATGGGCTGCACAGGTTGCCCAAATCGAACTCGATGCCCGCCAGATCGAACGCTGTGCGGATGCCGTTGCCATTGCTCAAATTCATCACCAGTTGACTATTGGCGACCTCGAAGGTTCTGCCGACCCAATCTTCCGTACCTTTACCCGTATCAGTGCCGATGTCGATGCTGCAATTAACCAGAGCAGCGCCTATAATCAGCGGTTGGCTCTAATCACCGTGGGGGATCGACTCGATGGCCTCCTCCGGGAACTTACCCGTAGCAGCGACAAATATGCCGTGCGCTTTCGCCCCATTGCCCAGCGCTGGGGCAACATCATCGCCCTGGAACTAGACGAGCTCACCCAAGCCGCCGAACTACGCCAAGAAATCGACTCTCCCTATATCATTGGTGTCCCCCTGACCCAGCAGCAAGAAATTTTTGTGGGTCGCACCGACATCAGTACCCGCATCGAGCAACTGCTGCTCGATCGCCGTCGTCCCCCCCTGCTGCTCTATGGCCAGCGCCGCACGGGCAAAACCTCCCTGCTTAACAATCTGGGGCGATTGCTGCCCCAAAGCATTGTTCCCCTGTTTGTTGACCTGCAAGGCCCTGCCTCCAATGCCAGTAACCATTCCGGGTTTCTCTACAACCTGGCTAGAGGCATGGGCGACTCTGCCAAAGCCCAGCGCAATCTGACGCTGCCTCCCCTCTCCCGCGACTCCCTCGCCGATGACCCTTTCACCCGCTTCGACGAATGGCTCGATGAAGTCGAGGCCGCCCTGCAAGACGCCACCGCCCTCCTCGCCCTCGACGAATTTGAAGTGCTAGACCAGGTGCTAGTTGACGGACGATTCAGCGAAAGTGCCGTTTTAGGAATGCTCCGCAACCTGATTCAGCACCGCCCCCGCTTCAAGGTCATGCTCTCTGGTTCCCATACCTTGCAGGAATTCCAGCGCTGGTCAAGCTACCTGATCAACGCCCAGGTCTTACATCTCGGCTATTTGAAAGAACCAGAGACCCGTCAGTTGACTGAGCATCCGGTTAAAGACTTCGCCCTGCGCTACGAACCCGATGCCAGCCAGCGCGTCCTCGACCTTACCCGTGGGCATCCTTTCCTGGTGCAACTCCTCTGTGCCGAGATTGTTGCCCTCAAAAACGAACAAGATCCCAGCATCCGCCGCCTCGCCACCCTCGCCGATGTCGAAGCCGCCATCCCCGAAGCCCTGAGCAGTGGCAGCATGTTTTTCAGCGACATCGAAGGCAATCAAGTTGACTCTGGGGCATTGGCGGTGCTGCGTTACATTGCTGCCCACGGTGAGTCAGCAACGGTTGGCGAAACGGCTCTGGAGAATCAGTTCTCGGATGGGTGGAGAGGGGCGATCGGCCTGCTAGTGAAACGTGAGTTGCTTGAACGCGTTCCCAGCGGCTATAAATTCCAGGTTGAGTTAATCCGACAGTGGTTTGCACAATGACATAGCCTTGTGGGCAGAGAGGGGTTATTTCAATCCTGTCTATGAAGGGCATGAGTTGTACTCGCCGCATTCGCATGGAAGTTGAGAATTCCCTACTCCCAGCCGGGTTGAAACCCGCGCTGTTGCAAGAAGCCTTCCTCAATCCGCTGAATCCGCTCCGCCAAGGATGGATCGAAGATGCCATTGGCCGCCTGCTGCCGTTGCAATTCCCGCAGTTGTTCGAGGGCTTCCATCCGGCGTCCCTGGGCGGCTTGCAGTTCAATCAAGGCCAGTCGGGCAGTTTGATTTTGGGGATTGAGTTCGAGGACGCGGTTATAAAGACGACTCGCTTCATCCAGGCGACGTTGCTGAAAACGGACGCCTGCCAACCCCGAGAGGGCATCGGGATTGTCCGGTTGCTGAGCCAGCACGGTCTCGTAGGACTCGGTGGCTAGGGTCAAATTTCCCAACTCCTGGGCAACCTGAGCCTGGACGAGATAGGCTCCCGGATCATTGGGATTGCGTGCGGTGATTTGGCGCAACAGCGCTTCCCCTTCGGCGGGGCTGCGCTGGGCGACCACTTGCGCCAATCGCAATTGCAGCGCCACGCTATCGGGTTGAACGTCGAGCAGCGAACGGTAGAGTGCCTCCCGCTGCGGGTCGGGCGGCAGAGCACCCACTAGGGCTATGACATCGGGCGAAACCGTGCTATCGGGGCGTTGCTGCCAGACGTTGAGAAGCGCGATCGCCTCCCCTTCAGACAACACGCCCGCTTCGTAGGCGATCGCCGCCCGACCAATCTGCCGATCGAGATCCTGCGGATTGCGCATCACCAGCTGGTCATAGATGGCCAGTGCTTCACCGATGCGGCCTTGCCGTTGCCGCACTCCCGCCAGACCGCGCAAGGCACCGTCAATGGTCGCGGGGTTAGAAATCCCACCCACTAGCAAACTCTCATAGCGTTGAGCTGCGGCTTCCAGGTTGCCCTCTTGCTGGTCAATGCCCGCCAAAAATAGAATGATCGTGTCGCGATCGCGCTCCCCCTGGGGCGTTGCCGCATAGGTGGAAAGGGTTGCCCGTGCGCCATTGAAATCCCCCGTTTGCGCCAGCATCTGAGCCACGCGAAAGGTGAGAAATGGCTGGTTCACATCAGCGGCCAGGAGTGCCTGAAACAATGGCAACAATTGCGGATCTGGCGGATCAAGCTGGATCAGAGCCTGGGCGATGCCCTGCAACTGGGTGGGGTCATCGGGCAGGCTAGGAAAGGTTTGGCGTAGTTCCTGGCGTAGGTCGGCGCGGGAGATCAGCCCCAGTTGGGTCGCTAGGACTAAACGCTGGGTCTGTAACCCGCGATCGTTCGGGCTTTGCTGTGCCAGTTCGTCATAGAGTTGCAGCGCAAAACTCCGTTCGGCGGGAAGGGTACTAAGTACATCAGCCGCTTCGCGCGCCACGCCAATGCCGATCTCGGGGCGCTCCATCAACACCTGCCGATAGAGTGCGGCGGCTTCTGCTCGATAGCGCGAGTCGAGTTCGCCCATGCGGTTGAGTGCCCGTGCCAAATCCAACCGAGAGTCGGGACGATTCCGCAGGGGCGCGATCGCCGCCTCCGCCCGTTGTAGTTGTCCATTAGCGGCGTAGGTCGAAGCCAGCGCCGATCGCAAGCGAATCGTCTCACTATCGAGTTGGGGCGATCGCTGCACCGCTGTCTCAAGCACCTGGATCGCGGCGGTCACATTCCCCGTCTCGCGCAATGCTGTGGCATAGCCCAGGGTGGCACTGGGAGAAAGAACCAAGCCACGCCCCCGGAGCTGGTTGAATAAATCCAGCCCCCTCTGAGGGGCACCGCCGTAGGTATATACCTCAGCTGCCGTAATCAAAACTGCCGTGGGGGGATTTGGGTCAGTTGCCAGCACCTGAGCAAAATCGGCGATCGCCTCGCTAAACCGGCCCTGGAAAAAGTACAAGCGCCCCCGCTGTGCCCGCCCTTCCGTGTTGTTGGGATCGAGTTGTAGCAAGGTGGTCAGAGCGTTGATGCCCCGCTGTTGCCACTCAGGTCGAAATTCGCCCAAAAAACCCAGGCTCAATAGCGCCAGTTGGTTGTTGGGAGAACGAGCCAGTACCTGCTCGTAGGCCGCAAAGGCATCGGCATCCCGCCCCGCCCGACGATAGGCAATCGCCACTCCCAACCGCCCCTCAATAGATTGGGGATTGCGTTGGAGGTAGCGCTCAAATTCGGCGATCGCCTGATCCACCAACCCCTGCCCCAGCAATGAATATGCCCGTTGCAGCGGAGCCGGAATCGGGTTAGCCTGTGCCACCTGTCTGACCGGAACGCTCCATCCCTGCATTGGTATAGCGATGAGTTCCAGCCCTAAGCTGGCGGCAGCTACGAGTCCGATCAGGCGTTGTAGTTTCACTCCTTACCTCTTCTGTTCTTTCCCTTGCTGTGTCGATTGGCTGCGAAACAATCTATCAGCTCTGCTCTGCGATTGTGCGTGCCCTCAATCGCGGGACAGAATGTCAAAGTCCGTCAATAGCCGAACGCCAGCAATGCTGTCTGAAAAGTCGTCAATTTGCTGGAAGGTAAAACCTAGCCGGATGTTGGGCGAGAGTCGGAAATCGTAAAACAGTTCCAGCGCATCCGGAACCGGATCGTTGTTTCGGCGGCGTCTGGCCTCATCCGACAAATTGCGACCGTAGGCCAGCCCCAGGCGATCGTCTTCCATAAACACATCCAAAAAGCTGAAGCCCAAACTGTAGGTATCGGCTTCAAAATCTTCAGCTCGGCTGATGAGTTGCCCATAGCGCCCGAATAACCCCAGGCGAATCTCGGGAATAAACACCTCAAAATTGACCCCATAGGCTTCGAGGCGCTCGGAATCAAAATCGCCCTCTAAATCGGTGTCTCGCGCCGAAACATAGGTGCCCCGCAAAATGGCATTGCCAAACCGTAGCCCCACTTCCCCGGCAAACCCATCCAGTTGGAAGTCACCGATATCGGGGTCAGAGGAAAAGCCCGATACCCTTGCTTCGAGGTTATCCGAGAGGCTCCAATTCACCACCACACCGGGTCGAGAGTCGATATTAGCCGCCGCCAGCGCTGGATTCGTTTGGAAAATATCGTTGAAAAACTGGGTCGCCCCATCCTTGGCAAAACTGTTGCGATCGAAGTAGGACGTGAGATCGACCTGTCCTGCCACAAACCGCAGGCTAGGAAGGCTTTCGGGGGCAACAGCCACATACAGTTCGTTGAGATCTACTCCCTCATCGCCGAAATCGGTCGGATCTTCATCGCCCCCAATCAAATCGAGGGTGATGCCGCCCAGTACCCGAGGGGTGGCAGGGTAGACGCCTGTCAGTCGTGCCCGCGCCGAAAAGTCATCCGCCTGGTAAATGGCGACCCCTTGGAAGTTGAGTGTGGGGGATGTGAGGACGGAGGCTGGCAATTGCGATGGCGCGAGCGGCGAGGCTTGGCTCGTGGTCGGGCTAGGAGACGGAATTGGTCCCGTCGGTGTGACCCCTGTTGCTGGCACCACGGCGGGATTGATCGGAACCGTAGGAATCGGAGTAGCAGATGGAGCTTCGAACACCTCTTCTCGAGGCAGTGGCGGTGGCGGTGGGAGGGGCGTTGTCGTCGGCGCATCCCACTGAACAATGAGCGATCGCTCCATTGGGACATCCAGCATGTCGGGTGTCAATGATGGTGCCGGGGCAGGCAAAACCAGATTGGGAGTGCCTGGAGCAGCAGCGGTATACGCCGTCGAATTAGTATCGGTGGGTATTCCCTGCCCAGTGGCCAGTTGATCCACCCATTCCACTTCCGTCGCAGGCAAAGGAGCAGTTTGTGGATTGGGAGCCGAAGCTGGTGTTTCTCCAGGGGGCGTTGCGTTGCTGGGTGGCGGTGGCGGTTCGGGAACTGGGAGAAGATCGTAGAAAGGAGCCGGGGCGATCGCCCCATCCGTCCAGCCTGGCACTCGAATCATGCCATCCGAAGCCGCAACATTTAGCTGGGGGGAAGATGCCGTTGCCTGCGGCACGAGCGCATCAGCAACTTGCATCTCCGCTTGCCAGTTAACCTCAATTGGAGTGAATTCCTGATTGGAAAATACCTGATTAGGATCTATAGCATTATTAGTATCTATAGAAGCAGACAGTGCCTCTCGGGGTTGAGGACTAAACGCTTCAGAGCTGTCGTAGAAATCCCATTCAATCGCATCGGAACCCGTGTCGAAGAATCTATCCGCCGATAGATCCTGGGATAGTTCAGATACTGTCCATTGAATTGGCGTATTTTGATCGGTGTTCGGGGCAGGGTTTGCAAAAGTAGGAGCAGAAGAGACACCACCCACCGTCACCAGAGAAAGAGCAAGAAATTTAGAACGCCATATCCATTTGTATACAAAAGATAGCAGTGACGATGTGAACGCAATGCTTGGTCGTTTCATCCTCAGCTCCTCACACCAGCCGTATGATTCTTCCTGGGATTCCTACTCCCATCCTGCTCAATAGATACTGAGCGCGACAGCTCGTACCTATTCTTTAGATACATCCTCATTGCTTTGCCAGAGGGGCAAAGAAGCCGTCTGGAATCCATTCAGTTCATTGCTTTTGCCATTGCCCTTACAGCAAGAAGGATAATGAGGAAAAACCAATCAACAATGTATACAGTAGATGCTGAGTTATCGTTCAAAGGTTTGGAATTGAATTGGGTTGATACTGATCGATTCGGAATAGATTCGAGCGTTCTCTATGTCACCCAGCCTTCCCTTGATATCACGGGTATTATTATTGCATAGCCTTTAAGGGAGCGCCGATTTATTTGACAAGATGTGTTTGAACAGCTGTGTTCAAGTATTCATGATTTCTGTATTGGTTAGTACTAATCTCTGATACCCGTGCAAGCGATTTCCCTGGGTAGGATGGATGGAAAGTACCCATCCAGTTGCCCAAAATCATTGATTTTGCGAGTGCGTTGCACTCATAACGTGGATAAAACTTGTAAGTTCCGTAGGGTATTCTTGAAAGGAAACGCAAACAACAGAAATGGAATGTGATCGGAATCATTTCATCAGGGTTAGATCGTTTAAACCAAATCGGTAGTATTTACGTTAGTCAATCATCCATGTTTGAGCGGAATTTGCGACTTTCTCGGTTCCTGATTGTCGCCTTTGCGCTGACGATTCTATGGACATCTGTTGGTTGTTCGGTCTCTTCCCTTCCCTTGGGATTTGCTGATGAGTCCGCGGTCAATGTCCAACTGAACATCGAAACTGTCAGAGCAACGGAACAACCTGGGCATTACACCGTTATTGGGCAAAGTAATTTGCCAGACAGTTCCCAACTATGGGTTTCAGCCGTGCGACAGCTCAGCCCAGACGCTAATGTTTCGTTCAACCTAGAGCCATCCTACGTCATTCTGGATCGACAAACTGCAACGGTAGCTGATGGCTCCTGGCAAGCGTCCCTGAAATTGTGGCAGATTGCCGCTGATGGTCGTTATCAGGAAGCGTGGCAACTAACCGACTTGGAAGAGCGAACCGTCAATCCTTCCGACCAAGTACTCTTTCAAGTTAGTCTTGAGCCTGTGAATCAGACGGGAGACTTCTACAAAGAGCTGACGCGATCGCCCATTGATCTACAAGGGAGCCTCGTGCGCTACACCGAAGACGGTGAAGCATACATCTATGCCAGTCAATCTTTGGCGATCGCCCTTCCGACGGGGCGAACCGATCCCCCCCCCCAAACCCCACCATCTCCTGAACCAAGGCCAACGACCAACCAGCCACCCCCGGAACCGCTCAATCTGGATACAACCAGTGCGCCACCCAGCCCAGCAGAAATGCTGCGATAAGTCCGTGGGTAATAGATGGTCTGCGCATCCTGCACAGTAACCATCAGCTATCGCCCGAGGTATTGAAACGAGTCAGATGCAGCGCATGCATTTATCATGCATTTTTAAGCGCACAATTATCGCTTATGCGGCCTGACGGGGAAGTGACACCGCCTTCTGAGGGACTTGGGCTTTTTCCAACTCGACCATCAGCGTCTTGAGTTGTTGCAACAACTCACCGGCTTTCGCTTCATCGTTGCCTCCAGGAGTTTGCACAGGTACTGCATCATTTGCAGATCGACTTTCTTGCCGAATGTAAGCTCCATAGGATTGGGCTCCAGGAAGCGCAACCTTTGCTTTTTCCGCTGTCTGTGGCGTTTGCTGAGAGCTTGCCTTGATACTAGGTCGAGACTCCTGCATGGTGCCTTGCGGCTCTTTGGAATCAAGCACCGTAAACGACTGAGAATCTTTAACAGCAGTCATGTTGACGACCTGGAACGACTCTGCTAAGACTCTTGGTTGGGCTTCAGGCGCATCGTCCAGAAACTGATCCAGCGCCGCCGCTTGTAAGCGGTTTTGGGACACGCTGAGGGCTTCAATTTGTAATTCTCGTTGCTGTAATGTTTGTTGCATTTGAGCCAGCTGTGCCTCTGTCCGTGCGGCTTTGCGTGTCGAGACCCGCCAGCCCAAAAAAGCGGCACTCGTCAACCCAACCACTGCACTGAAACCGGCAGCAAACCCTAAATAGGGCGTTGCCAGCTCTTCCAAACTGCCACGAAAGACAGGCTGTCCCTGCAACTCCACCGCAATAGCTTTTTCTGGTATGGCCACAAGGGGCAAAACAGTAGCACCAAAAACGGCACCAGCCAAAACCGTTGCAGGGAGAAGTATTTGCTTGAACAATGTCATAGGAACTCTTAGAAAAACTACAAGTAGTAAATAGATGGCTTGGCTCTAGACAGTCAAAACGTAACCAGATACACAAATGGTCAATTACTACAGGGAACAGGGTAGAAATTCTACTGAGATTTCTCACAAAGCAGCTTAAAACTATATTTATAGAATAAGTACACTCTCAGGGTTTCCACGCATAGAACTGATAAACTTTCCAGCCAGTTCAGTGAATTTTTTATTAAGTACAGGACTTGGGTTGTAGCAATCCAAGCAACTGTAAGACTTAATGTAGAGGCCTATACCGTTCCTCGCAGATTATTAGGGTATTTGGGAAAGATAAACGTCTTTTTGTTTTCAGGAGAAATAAGGGAGGATTTGTTAATTTTTTAGCTGTTAAATAAAATATGGAAAAACAGAAAGAAACATTGTGTACTAGGGTGTGTTTTAAAGCCCCTCTATAAAAGTTGTATGAGCCAACGTTCCGTAAGTCGGATTTAGCCTTCGAGGTCTAAAGCCAGAGCATAATGACCGCAATCGTCGGCACTGGACTATTAACAGGTGATGAGCCTCTAGAAGCCATAGCTAATATAAGTTTCAATCTACTTGCGGTAAGTCGGTTAGAACCTTTGTATGAAAAACCTTGCAGGCGTCCATCACCTCTTTAGAGACCGGTGCCCAATCGTTAGCATGGCTAGGGGCTGTCATCAATTAGGTGTCACAACCCTTCTGCAGAAGGGTTTACAGCCCCTAGCTTGTGTTTTTGGGGCGGGCGCGTAAACACTTGTCCTGCAAGGCTTCTGCGATCAATTGATGACGCGCCCTAAGAGCTGATCTGCAAAGTAATTTTAAGCAGCAAATCATTTCAGCATCAGGTGCAATAAGGAGCCATAAATCATCGCTTCACTGATCTCTCAATAGGCTTCATAGTTCTTACTCAATCGGTGGAAGTTTGAAAATGGCCAAATCATCATCGTGCCGCGATCGCTGCTGTGAACGATGGTGAGGCGATGCGCAAACTGATCGAGCAGGGACTGGGAATTGGCATCAGGTCAGTGTGGAATGCTAGCGAAAGCCTGAAATCTGGGCGGTTCGTCGAGGTGCTACCAGAATTCCCGCTCGTTACAGAGGCCTCTCTCTGGCTCCTTTACCCAAGTCGTCGGATCGTTGCACCGAAAGTTCACGCCATGATTGATTTCCTCATCGAACAGTTCCAGCCTGTTCCGCCTTGGGAGCGCTAAGTGGAAAGCTCTAATTATTTGTAGGATGCGCTAGCAACAGCGTACCGCGTCAAAGTCTTGAGGGATGGTGCGTTACGGCTTTGCCTAACAGCACCCTACAATGCCGTTAGCCGACTTAGAACAGCATTGGCGGCCAGACGCCCTGATTGCGCTGCACCATTCATATAGCCCTGGTATGCATCACTGGTATGTTCGCCCGCGAAGATTAAGTTCCCTACGGCAAACTCCTGCTCTTCTTCTCCTTCAAAATAAGCATAATCTTGCACAAACCCAGTGTACTGCCCCGGTTTCCAGCAGGCATAACTGCCTAGGGCATAACTATGGGTCGGCCAGTGCAGGCGAGTTGCCTTTCCATTCCAGGCGTCTGCTAGACCGGGAATGAGGTCATTGAGCATTTGCGTATAAATTCGAGCATTTTCGCGAACACTATACTGCTTGCTTTCAAAACCAATATCTCCCCCTAAATAAAAAGTAAGAGATCCCGTTTCTGTCTCTTGCAATTGTGTGGTTTCAAAAAAGATTTGATAGGGGCGATCGGTGTACCCCAATCCACTCAATCCTTGTTCTCGCCAAATTGATTTGCTGTAACCTGGAGCGACTTTGACATTGTTGCCATAACCTAATTGATTAATGAATTGATTTAGGGACTCAGGTAAGTCCAACTGCAGGGGAATGCTACGAAGAACGCTAAAGGGAATAGCAAGAATGACGATATCTGCATCAACATCCCTGTAGTTGAATGTGAGCCGGAATCGATCGCCCTGATTACGAATGGACGTCAAGGCCATTCCTGTTTCGATTTGGTCTTGTACCTCTTGGGCAAGCGCATCGGTAATAGCTTGAACCCCATGTTGAACAAGGTATCGTTCGTCAGAGTGTCCTGTTGCTTTGATGTTTCCGTCTTCATCGACGGTGGGAATCAGCCAAACTAAGTTGAGAGCGGTAACCTCGTCCGCCTCAAGTCCCATCTCCGTCACCATGACAATTTCAATAAACTCTCGTAACCATCCCGATATGCCGAGGCGATCGCAATAGTCGGTAACTGAGAGGGCATCGAGTTCGACGCTAACCGCGTCCCAATCTTCATCCAGGCGATCGGCATCAACCGCGATCCGTTCGGCAACAGGAAGCAAGGCTTCCCCAAGTTCGGCGTCAGAGAGTGTGCGCCCGTTGAAATAATACAGATCCTGTAATGCCAACTCCTCGGGAGTAAAGCGATCGAGGAGAGGGACATTAAGTTCTTCAGCAAGGGCAATCATATCTTCATGATCGCTATTGATATACTCAGCTCCGAGGTTCACCCAAGTATTCTCTCCAATGGCATTGTGTACCGTATACATTCTGCCTCCGACCCGGTTGGAGGCTTCGTAAATCGTGGCGCGATAGCCCGCTTTCTTCAGTTGGTAAGCAGCATTGAGGCCTGCTACACCTGCCCCAACGATCGCGATTTTCGGGCCATTTATTTCTTGGGCAAGAATGGAATTTCGGCAACCGTGACTGCCGACGGTCAGCATTGTCCCAGCCCCAAAGGCGGCTGTCGTTTTCAGAAACTTACGCCGTCCTAGTTTTCTTCTCTTCTTGGGTCTCTGGAGTTCAGGCAGTTCTTCAATGAGTACTCCGTGACGATTCGCAAGGGTCGCAGACCGCAAGGCGCGCGAAAATAATCCAAACAAAGGAGTTCGTGCCATATCGTTTTGTATAACGTCCCAATTTAGAGGCTGTAACCGGAGCTTGCTCTGGAGGGATAATAAATGCTTGCGGGATTTGATACCGACAGTTTTAACAATGGTTCATTATTCAAAACGGCACATAAAACTCGGGAGCGATCGCCCCTTCATCCCCAAAACCTGCGTCGAAGAACAATGCCCTGGCGACTAAAGTCGCGACTATAAGGGCAAAGTCCGCCGTCGCGGACTGCAGTAAACCGGATGCCTCCCACCGATGCGAAGCGGCTTAACGCCGCTAATGCAAAATCCCTTGCTGAAGGAGTCCCTTTTTACAAAGGGGATCTGGGGAAGCCTCGTTCCTCCAGGCAGGGGGTTTGGGGGGCGACGCGCCCCCAAGTCAAAATCAAAACGCTCATCCGTAACCTCCAAAGAGAAGAAGGATAATGGTTTGGCGATCGCCCCCTTACCTTCCAAAAGACTGAAGAAATAATGCCATTTGGTTCCGTTGGCGGCATCTGGCGGTAATATTCTGGCCAAGGGCACTTGGAATAAGGCAGACAAGTCTTGGCGCAACGACGACCATCCACGACGAAAGCAAAACGCAAAGCAGCGGCAGTTACGTCGCCTAGGGTGCTCGTTGTCCTCAACGGCAAGGGGGGTGTGGGCAAAACCACAACTGCCATCAACCTAGCTGCGGCCTTGGCCGGGAAGGATTCCGAGCCAAACCCCGTCTTACTCGTCGATTCTGACCCGCAAAAATCAGCCACCTGGTGGTTCGAGCGCAGCGAGGGCGCAATGCGATTTGACCTGGCGCAAGAAACCGATCCAGCGTTACTCTCAGAATTGCGGCAATTGTCTGACTATTCCCTGGTGGTGGTGGACACGCCCCCAGCCTTGGCATCTGATGCCCTCAAAAGCGTCATCCCTGCCGCTGACTATGTCGTCTTGCCCACTCCTCCCGCGCCAATGGATTTGACCGCGTTGATTGAGACGGTGAAAGAAGCCGTGATGCCTGCCCAGGTGGACTATCGCGTTTTGCTCACCCGCGTCGATCCGCGCAGTTTGGGGGAAGCGCTGGAAGCCCAAAAAACCTTGATGGAATTGGGAATTCCAGCCTGCAATGCTTTTGTCCGGGCTTACAAAGCCCATGAGCGGGCGGCGCTGGATGGGGTTTCGGTGTTGCAGTGGCGGGGCAAAAATGCACGCGAGGCGGAAGCAGACTATCGCCGCGTCGCCGAGGAAATTCAGCGAGATTGGAGGGACTGATGGCTACGCGAAAACGACTGTCGGATTTGTTGCGGGAAGAAGTTCAGGGTTCAGACAACATGTCGGATGCCTCTGAACCTGCGAAGAAAACGAATTCCAAAGCCGCAAATCAGGCGTCTGACTCGGACGCGAAATCGAAAACAACAAACGGAAAGACAACGGGTAAATCCACCACCCGGCGATCGCCCGCCAAGGCCAGCGCCTCAAAATCCACCGCCAGCAAATCGACCAAAGCTTCTGCGGCCAAGGCGACGTCTGCCAATGGTACCGCAAAGTCCACGGCGCGATCCAAATCCAGCAGCACCGCCACAAGTTCCAGTGCTGCGTCCACTGCTACCTCAGACAGCACCCAGGAAATCGCCACGCTGAAGCAGACGATCGCCGACTTGGAATCCACCCTAAAAGAATCCCAGTCGCAGGAAGGGATTTTGCAGCGGCAGATCGCTGACTTAGAAGAGGCGATCGCCAACCAGGACAAGCAGCTTACCGCTCTCAAATCGGAACTGCGGGATACGGCCACGCTGAAGCAAGAACTGGAAGAGGCCAAGCACCTGATCCTGCAAATGAGCCAGCAACAGCCAGAAGCACCCAAAGCCGCAGCGCCTGCACCCGCGCCCGCAGCGCCCGCCGAAAAAACATTGCCCCGACCGCTGCCCAGTCCACCGGAGGCCGAGCCAGAGTTCGCGGGTCATTCCCCCATGCCTGCTAGCCGTTCGCAGCCCAAAACAGTGTCGGATCTAGTGCCCGCTTCAGGACAGCAAGGGGGTGCCTTGCGGCGGCGCGTGTCGGTGGATGCCAATGCAGAGCTGTGGCGGGTGCTGGAGCATCCGGTCGCGGTGGAGTTGCCCGCCACCCAGTTTTCTGATGATGACATTGGTTGGGTTGATTAAGGGGCATGGCGTTTCACCCTCCCGGTTTTGAGCAGCGGGCGATCGCCACTCCCCTCGGCGTCATGGCCTACGTCACCAATCTGGGAACCCTGCCCACGCCGTCTTCCTCCATTCCCCTAATTTTCCTGCATAGCCTCGGGGGCGGGTCATCTGCCTACGAATGGTCGCGGTTCTACCCGGCCTTTGCCACCGAGCACCCCATCATCGCGCCCGACCTCGTTGGCTGGGGGCAATCCACCCATCCCCAGCGCACCTATTCCCCAGAAGACTATTTCACCCAGTTCACGGCGCTGTTGGATGCCTTTTCTGCCACCCCGCCTGTGGTCTTTGCCTCCTCCCTCACCGCCGGATTGCTGGTGCGCTTTGCCATTCAGCACCCCGATTGCCTGCGAATGCTGGTGTTGGTGTGTCCCTCGGGCTACAGCGACTTCGGCGAAAGCTATGCCCAGAGCCTTTCTGCTCAACTGGTGCGCATCCCCGGCCTAGATCAAGGCATCTACAGTCTGGGAGCGGCCAATGCCACTGCTATCCGCAGCTTCATGGAGCGCTTCCTGTTCGCCCAACCCCGGCGCATCACCGACGAAATGGTTGCCGCCTACCTCGCCTCTGCTCAGCAACCCAACGCCGCCTACAGCGCTCTTGCTTCTCTCCGGGGCGATCTCTGCTTCGACCTGACCCGCTATCTCCCGCAACTCACGGTGCCCACCGTCATGTTGTGGGGCGAAAACGCCTGGTTCTCCACCCTCTCACGGGGAAAACGACTCTCCGCCCTCAACCCCAAAGCGATCCAGAACTTCCACGTGATTCCCGATGCCGGAGTACTCCCCCACCTGGAAGTGCCTGCGATGGCGATCGCCCCCGTCCAGGCTCACCTCACCCGGCTTCGTGCCGCGTGAATGGGATGGGCGATCGCCCCAGACTAGATCTGCGACTTCTTCTTTGCTGCGTAACGGGGATGATCTCAATGGGATAAGAAGTCGCAGATCTGGCTTTCAGGTCTCCTCGCATAGAATAGGCTCAACCCAAGGAAAAATCATCCCCCTATTCTTCTGCAATGGCGAATCGTCGCTCCGTCGAATTTGTTGTCTTTCTCCTCTCCGGGGTGCTGTTGGCCTTTGTCGTCAACCAACTCACCCTACCGTCATGGTTGGCCGAAGTACCCGATTGGTTTTGGTGGGTGCTATCTATTGCTCTGGCCATCTTTTTGTTCTGGCTGCAAGGACTGCAAGGGCGAACTACTCCGGTAGAAGCCACCACGCCCCGTGAGGTGTTGTTAAAGCAAGTGGAGCGCGAAGTCACCCAACGCCTGGATGACTCCCGGCACAACGAAGTACTCATCCCTCTCGGCAAGCAATTCGAACCGACCCAAGTGGCTCCAGCCAGTTGGCAAAACGAAGTCCGTGTCCATACCCGAAGCACAAACCGCACCTACAGCACTAGCGACCCCATTGCCGATGTCTTTGCACAGCCGGATATTGATGGGCGCCTGTTGCTGTTGGGCAATCCTGGTTCTGGTAAAACCACCACTCTGGTCAAGCTAGCGGAAGCCCTGGTTAACCAGGCTCTTGCAGATAACGCTGCTCCCATGCCCGTGTTGCTCAACCTCTCCAGTTGGCAACCGAAGCAAAGCCTGGTGGAATGGATGATCGATGACCTGAACCTGAAATATGGCGTTAGCCGTGCTGCCGGACAACGCTGGCTACAAGACCGCGCCCTGCTGCCGTTGCTGGACGGACTAGATGAAGTTGCTCCCAACCACCAGGATGCCTGTGCCCAAGCCATCAATGCTTACCTCACTGGAGAACAGCAACCCCTGAAAGCTGTGGTTTGTTGCCGTGCTAAAGACTACGACCTTTTCAAGACCCAACTCGCTTTGAATGCCTCACTCCGCATTCTGCCCCTCAGCAGTTCTATGGTTCAGCAGTATTTACAGGATGTTGGGCAGACCGAACTGTGGGAGGGCATTCGCCATAGCTCTGAACTATATGAGTTAGTACGCGCGCCCCTATTCCTGAGCATGATGGTACTGGCAGCAAAGCGCCTCTCGTTAGAACGGTGGCAGCACTGTGAAACCGATGCGGATCGCCGCCGCTTTTTGTTTGAGGCGTATTTGACAGAAGCGTTACAACCCGATGCCAACAATCGCTTCTATGGCAAACGCTGGTGGCAACCTCAGATGCCACCCAGCAAGGCACAGGCAGAAATCTGGCTGCAATGGCTAGCAACCCAACTGGAACGGCGGGAACGCACGGAATTTTATATTGAAACCCTGCAACCGGATTGGTTGGATAAAGCGGATCGCTGGAAGTATCGGCTGATTGTTGGGCTGATTGTTGGGCTGATTGTTGGGCTGATTGTTGGGCTGATTGTTGGGCTGATTGTTGGGCTGATTGTTGGGCTGATT
>JBCBSJ010000026.1:0-35688 GCA_039819245.1 Cyanobacteria bacterium J06638_20 | reverse complement strand
CCACCGCCTGTACCAGATACACCCACTGTGACGTTGGCAGAAGGATCGCCACTCATGAACTCTTCAGCTACAGCTTCGGTGATTGGGAACACCGTGCTGGAGCCATCAACCCGAATTTCATCAGTTTGAGACAACGCGCTTGTTGCCGTCAGGCTGAGGGTTGCAGCCGTCACACCGAGAAAAGCAACAAAGCGGTTTTTCTTCACTAGATTCGCCACCATATGAAAATGCTCCAGGGCACTACTTTAAAGTTTCTGTAATGAACCAATGCGAACATACTGTTTTTTGGTTAAGGCTCGATAATCAACACCACCATCAACACGTTAAGAAGTTGTAAATAGAAAATTAATATGCTCCTGAATCGTCAAAAATGGCGAATTTCAAGCATTACTGCCTTTCAGAGGCAACGCCCTATGGCAAAGTTCCTGTCCTCAAGCATGGTGACCATAAAATGCACAAGTCCTTATGATTTACCAAGGATTTGCCGTAGAAGGGCGATCGCACTATGGCAAGATTGAACACAGGTTGGAGAAGGATTTTGGTGAAGGGCGATCGATGTTGCTTGCTGCCGCGCCTTCTCAGACCGTCTTACCGCCAGAGCAGTCTTTCATGTCCAGAATCATGGCTAGAACTTTACCGTTAGCATCTAGAGCAAATATGTTGCTGCAAAATGGTTTGCACAACTGCAGACGCAGCTTGACAAAGGGTGTGCAAACGACCCTCCTCATTCTGCTACTTCTCGTGGGAACCTGCGGTTGGGGCATCAGTCCAGCACAGGCAGCTCCCAGCAAAGACATGCTGCTCAGCGCCCTGCCCCAGGGCAACGCTGTCACCAGTGGCAAAGCGCTCCTACGCTACGCTCTGCCTATCGACAACGAGCCTATCCGCGAAATTCAAAAATTATTAGAAGATATGTCCGAACCCCTGCGGGCACGCAAACGCCTCAGTTCCATTCGCGGTAGCCTCACACGGGTCGAGCGCTTGCTGAATAAGCAAGACGACATTTTTACTAGCGTTCCACCCGATCGCCGCGCCGATGCTGGCTTCATCATGACGCGGATGGAAATGGATATTAACGGCATGCGAACAGCGATCGAGGACAATAATAAGGAAGGCGTCTGGATGAAGCGGGCGGAATTACTGGAAGAAGTTGGTATTCTGGAAAGCCTGATGGTGGATGGTTTCCCCTTCGAGGTGCCTGAAGAGTACAGCAACTTACCTCAGTTGAAAGGTCGCGCCACCATTGAAATGGAAACAGAGAAAGGGCCAGTGGTTCTGGTGGTGGATGGGTACAACGCTCCCGTTACCGCCGGGAACTTTGTGGATTTGGTGCAACGGGGATTCTACGATGGTCTGGGTATGACCCGCGCGGAAGAGTTCTACGTCGTTCAGACGGGCGATCCGCCAGGAGAAGCCGCCGGATTCATTGACCCCAAAACGAATGAATATCGCGCCATTCCCCTCGAAATTATGGTGAAGGGCGATGATGTTCCCACCTATGGCATCACCCTTGAAGATGCCGGACGTTTTCTGGAAGAACCCGTCCTCCCTTTCTCCGCCTATGGCGCAGTAGCCATGGCTCGCCCTGGTGATGAGCCGGACGGCGGTTCCTCCCAGTTCTTCTTCTTCCTATTTGAACCCAACCTGACCCCAGCCGGAGCCAATCTGTTGGATGGGCGCTACGCGGTCTTCGGTTATGTCATCGATGGCACCGAAACTCTGAGCAAGCTCAAAGTCGGCGACAAAATCCTATCGGCCAAAGTGACTAACGGCTTAGAGAACTTGGTTGAGCCGACAGCTTAGATTACTAGGCCGTGGTTTACCGTTTCCGTCCATGACCGATCGCCCGTTACCAACCGTTCGAGATTTGGGAGAGCAGGCTTTGCTGGAGCGATTGTTCCGGTTTTGCCCTGCCCAGGTTGTGGGGGATGATGCGGCGCTGGTGCAGGTTCCAGAGGGGCGATCGCTCGTCGTCACCGAAGATGTGCTAGTTGACGGGGTGCATTTCAGCATTGGGCTGGCCGCACCCGAACTCCGCACCACCTCACCCCAAGACGCAGGCTGGCGAGCCGCCGCCGCCAACTTGTCCGATCTCGCCGCAATGGGAGCCTCGCCTTTAGGCATCACTGTCGGGCTGGGCATCCCAGGCGATTTATCTGTAGCGTGGCTAGAAGAGATGTATACGGGCATGTTGGCCTGTCTCGCCCCCTTCAACACATCGATTGTGGGCGGCGACATTTGCCGATCGCCCGTGCTGACTGTGGCGATCGCCGCCTTCGGTGCCGTATCACCCCAACGGGTCATCCGCCGCTCCGCCGCCCAAATCGGCGATGCCATCGTTGCAACGGGCGTGCATGGCGCTTCACGAGCAGGGCTGGAGCTGTTGCTGCATCCCGAAAAAGGCTCTGCGCTGTCGGAGAGCGATCGCCAAACCCTCATCCATGCCCACCAACGCCCAACCCCTCGACTGGACATCATTCCCCCACTCGCCGCCCTTTTCCCCGATGGCGAACCGTTTCGGGTTGCCGGAATGGATAGTAGTGATGGTCTAGCCGATGCCGTGTTGCAACTCTGCCAAGCCAGCCAAGTCGGAGCCGCACTAGAGCGATCGCACATCCCCATCCCACACGCTTTCAAACCCTGGCTCTCCCCATCCCAAGCAATGGACTGGGCCCTCTATGGCGGCGAAGACTTCGAGCTAGTCCTATGCCTCCCCAAAGCCAAAGCTGAAGTACTGAAAACTCGACTGCCAGAGCTTCATATGATTGGTGAAATTGTCGCAGGAAATGAAGTTTGGCTAGAGTCCGACGATCCAACGGTTGAAGCTGAATTATTGCGGCGCGATCGCAGCTTTCAACACTTTTCGTAGTGGGAGGCCGGAATGATGCTTATCCCTGCCTCTAACCATTGCCCACCCGCAAATAAATTGCGGGCTAATATAAAAAGTTCACTAAAGGAACTGGTAAGTAGCCCGTCGTGATAAAAAACCAGATCCTAAAAACCTGCGCCGCCCGCAGCGCGGGCGGCGCAGGTTTTTAGGATTTTAGATTTAATCGCACCTAACGACTTAGGAGGATAGTTTGTATCGCTTTGAGTGGCTAGGCAGAACCCATTTAAATGGGTTTGCATCCATTAGCCCGCAATTCATTCGCGGGCGAGGAGGGGAATCTGGGCTTATCCGGGAGTTGCAGGTTCAACCGTCTGAACTTAAGCAGTTTCTCGAAAAGAATATACCCGCTGGCTTCGACTGCGCTCAGCCAGCTCGTCTTTACATGTGCCCTGAGCGCAGTCGAAGGGCACAGGCTTCAAGAGTAAATTCTTTACTGGAATTCTCCTTAAGCATTCGAATGAATTCCCAAAAAGCTATTTCCAAAATGAAAATTAAGGAATTCTTGTCAGTTTGAGACGACAGCCAACCTCATAGAACCCAAAAAGCAACACAGACGTAATCAGAGGAAGGAAATAGTTGATGCTGCGATAGGCCAACAGGATGCCTAGCAGCGTTGCCGAATCAATTGGGGGCGAAAGAAACAGCAACATGACCGATTCAAATACCCCTACGCCTCCGGGAACCGAACTCAAAACGCTCGTAAGTTGTGCCAGGGCAAAAATGCCGAAAAAGCTGAAATACGTGACCGAATCGTTAGCAGGCAGCAGGACATAGAGAATCCCTGCGGACAACAACCAGTTCGTGGAGGCGATCGCCACTTGCAGCAGCGCCATTGGAAATGGAACATGGGGCAGCGTCCAGTTGCCAAGGCGGAGCGATCGATGCCCCAACCAATTCCAGGCCAGATAGGCTAGAACCAGGGTCAGAAAAACCCGCCCCGTAACATGGGCCGAATCAAACGGCAAATTCAGCAAACTGGGAATTTCGAGCGGCTTGGTCAAGAAAATGCTGCCGCCAATCATAAACAACCCCAGCCAAAAGCTGAGGTGGGCAAACGCTACGATTTGAGCGACTTCCTTCGCTGAAAACGACCATCGGGAATAAAACCGATAGCGAATCGCGCTGTCACTCAAAACCGCAAACCCGATGGTGTTGCTAATGCCATAGCTCACCGCCCCAGCAAGGGTCGTTTTATGTACGGGAAGTGGCCGCCGCAACAGGCGCACCGCTAATGCATCGCAGAGGGGAAGAATGATGTAGTTCAGTGCCGTGAGCGCGATCGCCAACCCGAGCGATCGCGCCGGAATTGCCCCAAGACTGTGCATCACATCCGCAAAGGAATGCTGCTGGAGCTGATTCCGGATCGCCCACAGCGAAACACTCAGGAAGGTGACGGCCAACAAGATCGGAATCAGCAGAAAAATGGGGGAGCGTTTGGGCGTGGCCTCAGGCAAATCGGGGGGAAGATGACTCATTCGGCACCAAGAATCGGTTCGGAGGTCTGAAAAGATAACCAGATCTTGCCTCAAAACTCGAATATTATTACCCCCATGGGACAGTAAATGAAGCGTTTGGAAAGCAGGTTCCCGACAAGAGTCAAAAAATGCCCAGCTCTACCGTTTCCTAGAAAACTGTATCCAACAAGGCGAAACAGCGGCTAAGCGCATTCTCAGAGCTTGGATTCGAGAGAATTTGAATACTGTGTGATAAGAATTTAACTCAAGCGTTGGAATGCTCTAGAACCCAGCGCCGAAATAGAGGAACGATGATGCGCCAATGCGTGTCACCATTTGTTTCAATAGATTCAACAACATCATGGCGTTCTAGCGTTTTCAAGGCATTCTGCATATCCTGAGTAGACAAATTAAAATTAAGTTCTGCCAACAGATTTTTGAAGGTTAGCCCTTCATCATGGGGAGCCAGGAGCTTGAGGATCAGTTGTTGTCCGGGTGCATATTGTCCAGCTTGTTTCCAGACTCCCGTGAAGTAGTAACGCCCTGTTGTGAAAAAGTTGGGGTTTTCAATAACTGACGTCAAATCTCCCGGGCCGAACACAGCCTCACGAGAGTGCCCCTGCTCGAAAACCTGCTGATTGTAGCGGCTCACCAGTTGGAAGCCAATGAGCTGCACAAGATAGGGTTGCCCAGCCGTAAGCGAACAGATTTGGTCGAGCGTTTCGGGTTGGTAGTCTAGGAGGAATTCGTCAGAGGGGTTCGCCAGCAATTGGCGAGTCGCGCCACGGCTCAAGAAGCCAACATGAATGGGAATGACACTGGCGTAAAGGGGATTGAAGTAGTCCTCGGTCATTTCTTCGAGGGTATGTAACCCCGCAAACACGAAGGCAATATTGGGGCTTGTCTGCAACAGCCCCCGCAGGAATCCAAGGAAATCGGGACTGAGTTTGTTGGCCTGAATCAACTCTTCAAGACGTTCAAATTCATCTAGAGCAATGATAAGTTTTTGCTCGGTTAGGATGCGATCGAGGTGTTGGATGTAACGGCGAAAGGTGGGATAGGGTCTAGCCAAGAGCGTGTCATCATCCGGTGGAGCAACTCCAAGAGCCTCGCCCAGAGTGGTAGAAATGGCATCGGAAATGGCAAGCAACACTTCCCCAGAACCTTCTGAGATTTCGCCGAGGTTTAGCAGATTGACATAGGCAACACTAATTCCTGACCCAAGACGGGTGGCGACATTGCGAAGAATTGAGGTTTTGCCCATTCGCCGATGCCCATACAGCACCACTGACTGAAGCTGCTGCCCCATAAACCATAGTTCTTCCAGGCGCTTTAACACATCATCCCGCCCTACAAACAATTGACCCACGACGGGATCGCCGACCACATAGGGATTGCTAACAGGCTTTTCGATAGTAATATCGCCAACCTGACTGGCGAGTTCTAGGGACGTCTCCTGCCAGGCTTTTGCAAGTTCGATAATCAAGGCACGTTCGGCTTCGGGAAGTTTTACTTTCATATCCAGGATGGCTTTGAGTTCACCTAAGACTCGGTTGAGAGCCAGGGAGCGAGCTGCGCGGGAAGCCGATTGCTTCACCACTTGCATATCCTCAATGATCCGCCCGAATTGTGCCATGGCGTCCCATGTTACGGGTCGCAGTAGGTGTTCGGAAGGTGGCAGCAGCAAAGGCAGCGACTCTCTGGAGAACAGTTCATCCTTCTGAAGGGCATGAAGGGCTTGTGCGAGGTCAAACAACTCCTCACCACAGGGAAGAGTGCGCACAACCGCAAACGCTGTTTTTGCTGCATTCGCGTCTTTTTCGTGCAAAGACCAAAAGCCAGCAGCGGTAGCATGGGCTGGAGTATCAAGTCGGAGATCTAAGACCAATCCTTCTTTGAGACGGCGTTTCCAAGAAGGATGTAGGATAAAAAATTCATCCCAAAACTCAGCTTTGAGCGCGTCCACAAGCGGCGCGGAGCTATAGCGAATCAGATCCCAGTCTTGGGGGGCTTTTGCTAGCTGAGTCACGCTGTAGATCAAATGTACGTCCGGTGTTTTAGCCAGGTAGCGATTAACGGCCTGGGTGACTGGGAAAAATTGCAGGGTATAGGTCAAAAGGGTGTTGATGTTAGCAATGGCCTGCCCTAAATCTTGCTTCAACCATTGCTCTAAGTCTGTTGATCGGAGTAAGGGGAGTGGGGTGATTGGCATAAATGGGACAGAGCGGGAAAGGCTGCCTTGCTTGAATAGGATGCCAAGGAGCCAGCTATCCGGGCGTAGAACTGCCACGCCAACCGCCACGCCACCCACCACGCCACCCACCACGCCACCCACCACGCCACCCGCCACGCCACCCGCCACGCCACCCGCCACGCCAACCACCACGATAACCGCCACGAAACCCGCCACGCCACCCGCCACGCCACCCACCACGCCAAACGCTACGCCAATCGCCACGCCACCCGCCACGCCACCCGCCACGCCAATCGCCACGAAACCCACCACGCCACCCGCCACGCCAATCGCCACGAAACCCAAATTCATAGATATGCCTACTTCACGCAAGAGCAAAGCCAAGCAAAAGGGAGTCACCATCGTGAGAATGAACCCCTGCAAACCAAGGCGACGCTCAATCGGCTTCTGTTGTAAGAATTCCCATCTCTGGCCTAGGGTCGCCTGACTGGGCAACTCAATCGGGTTACCAAACTGCTTTACATACCAGGTCAGGGCTTGAGGAAAATAAAACACCCAGTAGAGCAATAACAAGTAGTCCAGCGGGTTCCACAGCGAGAGGGGACGGTTTCGCTTGGGAGCTAGATCGAGTTTGGGGACAGGTTGGTTCATGTGTTCTCCTCCTGGTAGCGAGCATAGCAAGCATGGCAGGCTTGCATGAGTTGCCGTGGGTGCCCGTTACTCTCCCGCCAAAGCTGCTGTATTTCTGCTTCAGTGAAGCGAATTGGCGTTCTGGTAAGGCGAGACGTGATAAATTCTCTGGTTGTTGGTTCATCCCATCGGTCTATCGGCTCTGGAATGCAAACTCCCGATAATGGCGACACCATCCCTTCTTCTTGGTTATCAGGAAACAGCCGATCCAAGGAAGTACAAGAGGCTAACACTAACCGCAAGGGTGCATCGCTCCCTTCTGCCAGACCCCGTAGTTGCCCCCGCAGTTCTTTGGAAAACCCTGCCCAGGTCATCTTTTCCACTTCATCCAGCAGCAATAACACCCGTCGAGACCGAAGTTGTCGAGAAAGGCGATAGCCCCTACATTCTGGAATCTGTGCCTGTTCGCACAGCGCACTGTAGAAATCATCATCTTCCCCAATGAGTTTTAGATCCAGGTAAATCGGTTGGCGGGAGGGTTGAAGTCGTTTATTGGCTTGCTGCTGAATCATCCACAAAAGTGAGGATTTGCCGATCGCCCTCTCTCCCACCAAGGCCACGCTACTACCACCATTCAACCGCTCAAACACGCGATTCAAAATTTTTTGACGAATAAATAACTGGCTCACGTCATCCACTCGACCATTCAGGGGCACAAAGGGATTAGGCGGCAGTTCCGTCGTCACCTGCATCAATCTTGCCTTGCCCTCCACGGAGGCTATCACCCGTCCCTGTTTCACCAACTCCGTCAGGTATATCTTGATGGTCGCCAAATTTTCTGAGCTTGTGGTCACAATTTCCAGCACCTCTCCTAGCTCTTGCCCGATTTGGAGGTTGCCATCTTGCACAACGCGCTCCAACGCATCAAGTTTTACCAAAACATGAGGAACATCCTGCGCAACAGTCTGGAGTGCCCGCTCTATATCCTGAATGGAAAGCTGCTGATCTTTCAACTGAGCATTGAGCTGAGCCAGTAATTGCTCCTCAAACAACACCCGCACGGCTGGGTCATTTTTCAGTTCTGCCATAAACAAGGCACATACGCGCTCAAATAACCCTGTCTGGTCTTGTTTGATCTTTGACGTGTAAATAGGAATGGAACCGTCTTTGAGTGCCTCGTCCCATAGCTGCCGTTTGACCATCGCAATTTGGTCGGTCACAGATCTGCTTGTCGGTATCAGCAATGCCTCTAGCGACTCTGCAGCAATAACCATCTGAGCCTGATTCTGAGGATCTTCAAGTGATTTGCGTTGAGCAGATAGTTTCTCTCGTTTGCGATCGAGCCATTGCAGCATTTCCTTATGCTGGGGTGGGTAGTCAGGGTGTCCTCGATACTGCCGCGCAAACCCACCCAGCAGCTCTTTACGACACTCATCCGCAATGGTGTACTGCGCTAACAAAACAGAACGCCAGATTGCAACCTGTAACTCCCGGTGGGTTTCCTGCCCTGCATTACGGAAGGTTTGAAGAGCAGCATCATACCCGGTCATGAATGCAGCATCGACCCGATTACCAATAATTCCCTCAAGGGCAGTGCCGACTAGGTTTTCTGGCTTAAGCGCCGTGACACAGACTCCCACAATCGTTGCCAGTAAACCAACAGGCTCCACGCCGATTTTCCTCTAAGCAAAAGACTTGCTCTTAAAATAACTCAGGTCGCCGATTTCCTCTGTAATCCACCGCAGTACATCTAGCCCCTAACCGCAAGGCTGGCTTAGAGGCAGCAAGATACATTTTGGATACGCTAGTTCTTGAGCGCATCGGCATCTTTCAGCTACCCATCGTCTAGCGAATCTCCGTCTCCCCGCGACTTTCCAGTTACAATAGCTTGGCTGATGATACAGAAAGCAGGGCGCATCGTCAGAGAGTCGTCGAGCTGTCGTCGATTTTTAGCGTGTTCAAATCCCGCAATGTACGGGCGGAGGAATGTATGCAAAGTTTCGAGGTCTTGCGTCCGTCGAAGCCTATGGACTGTGTGGGAACCGTAGTCGCGTCTACACCGTTGTCTCCCACCATCAAGTCCGTTCGCCTGGAGTTGGACGTGCGAGACTTCCAGTTTTTGCCAGGGCAGGCCGTATGGCCCAAATTTGAGCGCGATGGCAAAAGCTTCACCAAAATCTATTCCATCGCCTCATCACCCTCCCGCTCTCCCGTGATTGAGCTATGTATCTCGCGGGTCGGCTGGAGTTCGGCCTATATGCAGGACATGACAGTGGGAGCCATGATTCCGGTGCGAGGCCCCTATGGCATGATGACGCTAAACGACATACCCGATCGCCCCCGGCTCTACCTGGCAGAAGGCTCGGGTATTGCGCCCATCAAAAGCCACATTGAATGGCTAGCCGAGCAACGATTCAACCGTCCGGTATGGCTTGTCCAGGCCAACCCAGAAACACCAGATTGCTTGCCCTACCAAGATGTGTGGCGATCGCTCCAACAAACCTGGGCCATGTTCCACTACGTCGAAGTCCTCGATGCCCGTCCGGAGTCAGTGTTAGAGCAATTGAACTTCAATCTGGCCAACCTGGATGTGGATATATGCGCGGTGGGCGATCGCGTTGGGGACTTGCGCTCTGCTGTGGTCGCCCTGGGCATTTCCCCTACGGCCATCCGCACTGAGAAATTTGTCGCCTTTTGAGGCATTATCAATAGGTCTGTCCCCTTACGGCCCTTCTATGCCAATGCTGAATCCTTAGATTGCGATTTGGTCAGCGGGCATCCGTGAAGGCGAGGAAGGCGTTGCTCCCTCGATTGTGAATTTCCCCATCTGAACTGCTATGGCTTCTGATTCTCAACCTCCCACGCCCAATGCTTCCCCGCCGCCTGAAAAGCAGGGATTTTGGCGATCGCAACGGGAAAATGTTCAGTTTTTCTTGATTGCGTTGATAATAGCGGTGCTCGTGCGTGTGTTCATTGCAGAGCCACGGTTTATCCCCTCAGATTCGATGGTGCCGACGCTGGAGGTGGGCGATCGCCTCATTATTGAAAAGGTTGCCTATCGCTTTCGCCCCCCCGAGCGGGGAGAGATTGTTGTCTTTAGCCCACCCCCTATCCTGCAGGAAAACTATGACTTTTCCCCCAGTCAAGCCTTCATCAAACGTGTGATCGGGGTTCCGGGCAATCAGCTGCAAGTTGAAGGGGGCGTTGTCTATGTCGATGGGCAACCGTTACAAGAGGATTACATTACTGCGCCACCGGAGTATGAGTTGCCTCCGATTGAAGTTCCTGACAACTCTTACTTTGTCATGGGCGACAATCGCAATAACAGCAACGACTCCCATGTGTGGGGCTACTTGCCGCAGGAAAATATCATTGGTCGTGCAATTTTTCGCTTCTTCCCGTTCAACCGCTTTGGTTCCGTCGATTAGCCGTTGCTGAAACCACGTATGGCTTGAGGCGCGTATGAGCTGAAACGATGTTCCAAGCCTTACGCATTGGGATTGGGATCAATCATTTGTTAAAAGCCCCGCTCTGCAGGGCTTTCAACAAATGATTGGGTTCTATTTGAGCACTTAGCACCATACGCGATCGCTAATTCGGGAATCATGGCTTTATCTCAGCACGACATTGCCACATTTAGACGTAGGAGCAATGGCAGGGGTATGCCGGAGAAACTTCGCTTCCACGTCATCTGCCGTAATGGGTCTAGCGAATAAGTAGCCTTGGCCAAATTCACAGTCAAGCTGCTGCAAGTACTCCAGCTCTGAGGCGGTTTCGATGCCTTCGGCGGTCACGGTTAGACCCAGATGTTTCCCTAGGGTCACGATGGTATCAACGACTTTACTTTGCAAATGTTGCGACGGAATCTGGGTAATAAAAGAGCGATCGATTTTCAGATTATCAATCGGAAGCTGATGCAAATAGGCCAGGGAGGAATATCCGGTGCCAAAGTCGTCAATACTGATTTGAATCCGTCGCGATCGCAGTTGTTCGGCGATCGCCTTTACTGTTGTGATGTTGTTCATGATGGCGCTTTCGGTGATTTCTAATTTCACAAACGCTGGATCAACGCCCGTTTCGTTTAGGATGCGATCGATATCATCGACCAGGGTTGGGCAAGCAAATTGCTGCACCGACAGATTGACGCTCATCGTGAGGTTTGTCCAGCCTTTCTGGTGCCAACGGTGGAGTTGCTGGCACGCTTGTTGAAAAATCACCATCCCCATCGGCACAATCAACCCCGTCGTTTCCATACAAGTAATGAAACTGCTGGGGTAGACCATCCCGCGTTCAGGGTGGTGCCAGTGCATCAGAGCTTCTACACCGGCGATCGCCTGCTTTTTGAGATTCATAATGGGCTGGTAATACGCAATAAATTCCTGGCGTTCCAGTGCCCTCTTAAGATCATTTTCTAATGCCAATCGATCTACCATCGCCTGATGCAATTGAGCATCAAAGAAGTGATAGCGCTCTATTCCACTTTGCTTGGCGTGATACATCGCTGTCCCCGCATCCTGGAAAAGTTGTGTGGGCGTTGTATAGCTCTCTTTGCCCAGAGCAATTCCAGCACAGGCCGAGACAAATATCTCGAAGCTGGATAGGGTAAACGGCGCATCAAAGCTGCTCAAGATTTTCTGAATCAAGGGTTGAATGCTGACTTTGCCCTCAACAGGATGCAGGAGGATACAAAATTCATCCTCTCCAATGCGGGCTAATACATCCCCTTCCCGCAGATGGGTTTTCAATCGTTCGGCAATAGCAACGAGCAGTTGGTTGGTAATGGCATCACCAAAGGAGCCCAGCAGCCGCTTAAACTGGTCGCAATCAACAGACATCAGCGCAAACGATGAATCCCCCGACTGTAATTGTTCCGCTAATGCCTGCGTTAAGCAGGCACGGCTAGGGAGCTGAGTTAAGGCATCTTGGAACACCATCTTTTGAAGCTGAGCCGTGCGCTTCTGCACAGTGGTTTCTAAGCGGACACTAAAGCTTTGGAGTTGTTTGTACTGTTCCCGGATGCGCAGCATCGATCGCACTCTGGCTCCAAGCTCCAGACTACTCAATGGCTTGCTAATAAAATCATCCGCGCCAGCCTCAAAGCAACGGGCCAAATCTCTCTTTTCAGTAAGGGAGGTGACGATGATAACGGGAATCGGTGCCCATCGAGGTGCTGCTTTCAGGCGGCGACAGACTTCAATGCCATCCATTCCCGGCATCATCACATCCAGCAAAATCAAATCAGGTTGTAGCTCGTCGAGCACCGCGATCGCCCCTTCCCCCGTATTTGCATAGTGCAAGTCATAGTCTTGGGCATTAAGGAACGTTTCAATGACATCGAAATTATCGGGTTCGTCATCAACAACAAGGATGGTTGGTGGCTTTATGGCAAAGGCTGGCTGAATCATGCTGAATTGGAAGCGACGCTAGTACAGGAAGTGAGTTAGGGATGAAAAGGATGGACTGTCAATGAATACCGTTATTTACAAAGGGGCTATTCCTGGGCAACTTGGCTCAGTAACTCTTGAATTGTGGCCACTAAGTGCCGCAGTTTCACAGGTTTGCTGATGTACGCATTTGCCCCTCCAGCGATACAGCGTTCCCGATCGCCCGCCATTGCCAGAGCGGTTAGCGCAATAATGGGCACGGAGGCGAGGCTTGGATCACGTCGCATACAGGTTATAGCTTCTAGCCCATCCATCCCTGGCATTTGGATATCAATCAAGATTAGGTTTGGTTGTTCGGATTGAGCCAGGGTAATTGTTTCGTTCCCATTGCGAGCCAATAGTACCTGGTAGCCTTTGGCCTTCAGATAGCTGGAGAGAGTGCTAATGTTGGCCTCTTGATCCTCAGCCAGCAAGATGCGGTGGGGATTGGTGCTTGGTATAGGGGACTGAGATGGCGATTGCGGACGAACCTCTGGGCGGGGGGATAGCTCTATCCCCCTTGGAGGAGCAACACAGGGCAAGTCAAAACTAAAGCAACTGCCAATCCCAACCTCACTGGTCAGGTGAACCCGTCCATGATGGAGTTCAACAATGCGTTTTACCAAGACCAGTCCCAAGCCTGTACCTGGATGTTGGCGGTTAAGCGCGCTGTCAATTTGAATAAAGGGGCGGAACAGCTTATCGATATGTTCTGGAGCAATGCCGATGCCCGTATCGCGGACAGAAAAGCGCATGTAATACTGATCGTCACCAAGAGTTGATGGCGGCTCTAGGGAAACGCTGAGCACGACCTGCCCCCCCTGAGGGGTGAACTTAACGGCATTGTTGAGCAGGTTGAGCAACACTTGACGGATGCGCCGCTCATCAATGAAGAGCTGAGGCAAATTGAACGGATGCTGAATCTCCAGCCGGATATTTTTTTGCTGGGCTTGTTGTTTGATAAAGGTCAGGCAGGCGTTGCAGAGGGGGGCGATCGCAGCAGGAACCAGATCTAACTCGATTTTGCCCGACTCAATTTTGGCCACATCAAGAATGTCATTAATTAGCGAAAGCAGATGAAACGCACTGCGCTCAATGGTATCGAGGGATTTCCGTTGCCGTGGATTGATATCGCCAAACACCTGCTCTTGCAAGCCTTCAGTCATTCCCAAAATAGCGTTGAGGGGGGTGCGGAGTTCATGGCTGATATTGGCCAGAAATTCATCTTTGAGGCGTGTCGCACGTAGGAGCTCTTCGTTCGCAATGGTCAGTTGCTGTTGGGTTTGCTGGCGATCGCTTAGCTCTTGCTGCAACTGCTCGAACAGGTTCGATTGAGAAATGGCGATCGCCAATTGATTGGCGACTTGTTGCAGCAACTCGGCTTCCGAGGTATCCCAAACCCGCTGTTCCTTACAAGCATGGATCACCAAAACACCCCAGAGCTGATACCGGGTTTTCGGATCAACCCAACGATGGGGCTTACCCTGGCGCGATTCCAGTAGAATTGGCGCCACCACTTTAGATTGGATGTGCCCCTCAATGGAATAGCTCAACAACCGCTCCAGCCAGACATCTTCCATTACATCTGGCACGATCCGTGGCTTGCCCTGCCAGTAAAATTCGAGAATCTCTCGCGACCAGACTTCATCTTTCCACTGGCGATTCTTGAGGCAAGGCAACTCAGGACTCACTGCTTCTTCAACGATTTGGCTGTTGCCATCTGGGAAGAGGCGAAACACAACAACCCGATCGCCTCCCAACCCCCCTTTGACCTGTTCGACAGCGGTAACCAGAATTTCCTGAAGGTTGAGAGACTCTCGAATTTGCTGACTGATTCGACCGAGGGCCTGTTGTTGTTGTAACTGTTGCGCGATCGTAGCTTCGGCCTGCTGGCGATAGGTTAGTTCCGCTTGAGTTTGCTCGTACAGTTCCGCTTGCTTGATGGCGATCGCCAGGTGATCGGAGAGTTTGTGAGCCAACTTGATTTCATGGGGTTTCCATTGCCGAGGAGTCGCGCATTGGTGAATGCAAAGCAACCCCCAGAGTTGGGAACCACACAACAGTGGATAGGACAAGCTGGCACGCACACCCAATTCTTCAAGAATCGGGCTGTCGCAAGCGTTCAGGCCGTTTCGATCAATATCCTCGGCGATGTAGTGCCGAGCTTGGGTACAGTCCTTGACGTACTTTTTACTGAAGCAGCGATCGCGAATACACACCGCCATTGCCGAGGGCCATCCAGCAACCATCGATTCCGCTACAAACTCACCCTCATCACAGCCCGAATGGGGGCAAAACTTGAAAATACCCACCCGATCCGCCTGGAGCGCCTGACGGATTGCCTCGCAGGCAGTCTCAAAAATAGTTTGCAGATCGAGGGAATTGCGGATTTGAGTAGCAAGGTCGAGTAAGAGTTTCTCCGGATTGGACTTAATCTGAAGCGTTGTCTCTTCTTCCGTTGGTTGCTCTAGGACTGGGGTGTGGCTTTCTAGCACCGCCCTCTTTTCGGTGTCCAAGCGCCCAACTCGCTGCTCAAGCGTTTCGGTCAAATGCTCCTGCTCCAGGGAACTTAGAGCCTGTAGAAGATCGGTCTGCGTCACAATGCCTATCAATTCGCCTTGGGAACCCGTCACGACCACTTGCCGGATGAAGTGTTTCTCCATCATCTGGTGGACATCCCAGAGAGAATTCTCTGGTTGCACGAAAACAACGGGGGTGCTCATGATAGCCTGTACAGGGCTCGTCGGATCCAACGCCAAGGCTTGAAATTGGAGAACATCCCGCTCAGTAACAATTCCCACTGGTGTTATGACCGTTGCCGCTGGATCGGTTTCTGGGGTTTGCACCAAGATGACGCAACTGACGCGCTGCTCCACCATCAGGCGAATTATCTCTAACATGGAGACACCGACATCCGCGGTAACGACGTCAGTCCCCATAACGTCAGAAACGGTCTGCACTCGCATCCAATCGGATGGGTGAACCACTTGCCGCAAGGTGTCCTGCGTCAGCAGCCCAACGAGATGATCCTGTTCATCCAAGATGGGTAAGTGACAAATTTTATGTTGCTGTAACAAATGAAGCGCAGCACAAACATCCGTAAGCTCCGATTCCCGCAGGGTAACAACAGGATGCGTCATTACCTCGCCAACCTGGAGATTATCGAGTGGCTGGGGCTGAAGACTGAGCGTCAGAATGTCCTGTTCAGTCAAAATGCCAACGAGTTTCTGGTCTTCTACTACTAAGGCACAATCGGAAACCGCCTTGATGTGGCTATTTTGCTGTTGCATTGACGATCGCCCCATCCCACAGGTCGCCCGCCTCTGGTTCATCTGAGCGATCGCTTCTCTAACTATCGTGCCAGGATTTACCTGAAGCGGATCGCGAACAATAGCCGATGCCAGATCCATCTGTACAAGAAGTTTGGTAGAAGGAACCATAAAGCCATACAACCTGGGAATCTCTTCTAGCATGCCCATTTGGCCAGCACTATATCTCTCTCAGAGATAACTCCTCACCCGAAATACAGCACTAGCCACTTAGGGAGAACCCAATCATTTCTGAAATCCATGCAGCACGAGGTTTTCAGAAATGATTGATCCAACCTCAATACCTAATGCTGCAATCGTTGCGGACGGCGAAGATCCGTCATTTGAGAACCCGTGACGGGGGGTTTCTGTTAGGCGATCGCCGCTTGCACTGCTTGTTTTTCTGCCAACGATAGGGCTTCGGGAACCAGTGAGATGCCAAAGGTTTCCGCGGCGGCTGTTGTCAGGTGAGTGATGATCATGGCGATTTGCTCCGCTTGGGTGCCGGGGAGAGGCAGGGGAGAATGGTGGAGAGGGGCATCAAAGAGAGCGGCGAATAGCTCGGGATCTGGATTAAGCCGCATGGAGCCATGCTGCAGAATAGCGTTGTGGCGGCGGAGTTGGGCGCTCCCGATTAGTTTACTGCCATCGGAGCGCACGAGGTCAGCTGCTGTAGCTGTTCCGAAACAGTCGGGGTTGTGGATATAGCCCCGCCCCTGATCCCCAAAGTGGAGGTCAATGGAGAGCGATCGCCATCCTCGGATCAAAAACCTACAAAGCTCACGATAAACCTGCATCCGAGTTCCCGCAAACCCAGACACAATCAGAGCGTAGGTGAGATCGCCCTGATGTAGTACCGCCCGCCCGCCGCTCGGTCGTCGCACCAGCTCTAAGGATTGCCCCTTCCAGGTAAAGGACGGCCAGTGATCGGGGATGTGTCGTTGATGATAGCCAAGGGAGAGCGCGATCGGGTTCCAGGTGTAAAAGCGCAGAACAGGCGTTAGATTGCCCGCAGCATGTTGGTCTAATAACCACCGATCAAGCGCCATCTGGAAGGCACCGGACGCCTCTAAATAGGGAATCAGCCGCCAGGTTGAAAATGAATCTGCGGGCAATTATCCAAACTCTGCCTTTAGATCGTCGTCGTAGTCGTCGGCAATCGTCGCCACCACTGTGATGTTGCGAGAGACCTCGCCGGGAGAGAGCTCTGCAACGGTGCGCTGCGCCATCACCACAATTTGATCATCCATGATGCAGAAGTGGGACTCGAAGGTTGACGTCCCGTTCAGCTCCAAAAGCTTCCGCATGAGCTTGGCATCATCCTTAGAGGGAAGCGGCAACACCGGGGACCAGACAACCAACATATCGTCGTCGGATTCGCCCGTCATTTGCACAAACACTTCGACGCTGCCGTACTTGAATTTCCAAAACCGCCCCGCGTCTGTCTGACTGACCATCGCGCTCTGGTCTTCTTCCAGGCTAGAGATGACGGTCTCAATCACCTCTGCGTGACTGGCATACATATACTCGTCTGTCGTCAAAACTTCTGATCCAGTATCCATGAGCCTTTCCACATTGTCAGAACATCGTGGGTTTGGGCAACCCGTTTTTAACTCTAGCCTTTCCGGCCCAGTTCGTCCGTATTTTCTCAATTTTCTTAGCCAAGAAGTGTAAGTGCAAGACGAGGAATGAAAACCTTGCTAAACCCTGCAATACTCACAATCGAGGAGTCTCTGGTCTTTGCTCTTTTACTTCAGGTAAGGACAGATAAGTCGATAGGTGCAATTAAAACTCAAATCCTAAAACCCTGTGCCGCCTGCGCAGCGGGCGGCACAGGGTTTTAGGATTTGGTTTTTAACTATACCGAGGAACTTATAAGCCGATGGGTCAATGCTTGAGGCGATCGCACCGATGACGAGAGCAATTTCCTCTTTCTACAATGCAAATAATTCAATGCGAATAATCGCAAAAGAGGTAGTTTCATGATTCGCCGGACATCTGTCGCGACGCCATTCCAAACCTTACGCAGACCTGAAGTCAGCCTGAACAAACTCGTGCGCCCCACATCCCTTGGCAGACTGCTGCTGTCATCGACGCTGCTTCTGGCAGGGCAAACCTTGCTAACGGCAGCCCATGCGGCTCCTGTTTCTCTCGCGGAGCAAGGGTCGGTACAGCTTGCTCAAGGGGCAGAGCCAACATCCGAGGCAGGACCGACCCCTGAGGCAGAATCGATGCTGCCTGTCGAGGCAACCCTCGAACCCGGAACCTATACCAATCACTTCTTTGAGTTTACGATTCAATATCCTGAATCCTGGGCGATCGCCGATCAAACAGTGACAGACGAAATGCAGGAAGTGGGATTGGATGCTCTCGCCGGGGAAGACGAAACCTTGCGCACCTTGGGGGAAACCGCCTTAGTCCGTACTTACAATTTGCTGACCGTCTCTCCCTATCCGTTGGGTGCCCCGGTCGAATCAAATCCCAATCTGCTAATCATCGCAGAGGGGGTGAGTGCAACCCCTGGCATCCAAACCGGGGAAGATTATCTGTTTCATATGCAACGCTGGATGGAAGCAGGTCAACTGCCCTACAACGTGTTGCAAGCGCCTTACACAGTCGAGCTGGGTGGCCGCACCTTCTACCGCCTAGACGCCTCGCTGGATCTCTTTGGCATCCCGGTGTACCAGTCCTATTTGTCAACCATTGACTCTGGGTACGCCCTGACCCTGATCTTGTCCGGGTTTGAAGGGGAAATAGCACAACTAGATTCGATCGTAGACTCGATGCAGTTCTAGTAGCGCACCCAGTTAGAGAACCCAAATAGGGTTTGTACGCGCCGCTCAGCGGCGCGTACAAACCCTATTTGGGTTCTTCAATCCCCTAAAAATCAACACCTCGCTTGAGGTCAATGCCTTTTTCGGCATAGTGCTTGTGGCAGAACACCTCGGAGTGGATGCTAGCTAGATCGAAGTAAGCTGGGGTGTTTTTGCAGCGCCCGGTAATGATGACTTCGGTGTCGCGGGGCTTGCGGAGGAGCGCCTGAACAATGGGTTCCTCTGGTAGCAACTCCAGATCCACCGTGGGGTTTAGCTCGTCGAGCATGATGGTTTTGTAGAGACCCGAGGCGATCGCCGCCCGCGCAATTTCCCAGCCCCGTTCGGCTTCCACATAATCTAGCTCCTGTTGCTGACCCCGCCAGACGATGGCATCGCGGCCACAGCGTTGGTGGTCAACCAAGTTGGGATAACTTTGTTGCAAAGCAGCGATCGCCGCATCTTCTGTGTAGCCTGATCCGCCCTTGAGCCATTGCATAATCAGCACCCGGTGCGACTTATCCTGACTGATACCCTTTCCGATGGCTTGCAAGGCTTTGCCAAGGGCACTGGTCGATTTACCCTTGCCCGCCCCAGTGTAGATTTCGATGCCCTCAATCCCATGATTCGCTGCCGTGGGATGGAAGTGGGGCTTCATCTCGGAGTGCAGGTCGGCAATGTCGAGCAGTGCCGGAGGAGCACCCCGCCCCGTGGCGATAATTTCTAATTCCGGGGACTTATTCTTCAGGGTGCGGATGACGTCATCTACCGGCAACAGCCCCAGATCCAGCACCGGATTGAGTTCATCCAGTACGACCACCGAGTAGAGGTCAGAGGCGATCGCCCCCTTGGCCACATCCCAGCCCCGCTGAGCCTCAAGCTGATCGAAGCGGGTCACATCGTCTGGGCCAAAAAATTCTGCTCGCCCCGTCCGCACTTGGTCAATGAGGTGGGGAAAGCCGCGTTGCAGGGCTTCGATCGCCGCATCCTCGTCGTAGTAACGGCCTGGGCCTTTGAGGAAGCGTAGCAGCAACACACGGGTAGGGCTGAGGCTTTTGATGCCCACCCCAATGGAACGCAACACAACCCCCAACGCCGCCTGCGACTTGCCCTTGCCCGCCCCATCGTACACATGGATCTGCCCCTCCAGGCGCTCCGATCGCGCCTGGGCGGTACGAATTCCGATACCGTTTCTAGTCATGGTTCTAAGATGGTTCATGGGGCAATATCCTATCCAACACGATAACGAATCCTCAATACGAAGGGAGGATCGCACTCCGAAAAGGCGGCATAGAGCCTAGGGATTAATCCAAGCCTGTCCGTGCGATCGCCAACCGCTATTCCACACCCTACGTTTTACACCCTACTTGTAGCGCGACGCTACATGATTTTACCGATTTACACACTACAAATAGCATTACCCTTGCTATTTTTGAGGAAATTCTCCTGAGAATCTTCGCAATGATTGGCCTGTGCCCCCTGTCGAACGCGATCGCCCTTGTATTGAATGTGATCGCATCGAATGTGATCGAGTCGAATGTGATCGATAAGGTGAAACCGACGAATTGATGGATGTCCTAGTCTTACCCCTGCGGGCGATCGCCTTCCAGATCCTGTTTTTGCTGATGGCGATCGCCATCGAAGGAACGGTCATGCAGCGACAACTGACCCTCGTGCCACGCCTAGCCATGCAATACGCGGCAATGCTTAACCTGGGTACGGTCGTGGTTGGGTGGGTTGTCTTTTTTGCGGTGGAAGTGCTGCTGCCTCCCCTGATTCAGAATCAGTTGATTGAATTTATTTTTTTCAACCGATGGACACAACAAACGGCATTATGGGGAATCCTGGCTGGGTTCCTAACCTTCTTTGTGAGCTTTTTCATTAAGGCCTTTAGCTTGAATCAGTTGCAGCTTGCCAGGCTATCGCCTAGCGAGAGAGAGGCTATGCGTCGAGTGGGAAGCGCCTCCCGACGCCCTCGCTTGAACAAGAAAAAACCGAAGGTTGCCGACGCGGATGCTGCCGAACGGCCAAACCTTATTCTCATCGCCAACGCGATTCTCATTGCCAATGCGCTGAGCTATTCGGCCATCCTTTTCGTGCTATTTACCCGCTATTTGGTCATTGAGGTTGGTCATTGAGGTTGGTCATGGAGGCAATGTCGTAACAGGCATCCCATCGCACGCAATCGTCAGCTGTCCGTTCCCAAAAATTACTCGCTTCTTGCCAAGCCCGTTCCACGTTGCCGCCCGTTTCTGCCATGAATACGTTGCAATCCATCATTCAGGAACTCTGGAATCAATTAAAGCCACCCCAGGCATTTTCCTGGCAGACGTTAGTTTGGCTGAGCATTTTCTCTTGGTGTCTATCGTATCTGACGAATCTTCCAAGTCCAGCAAGTCCAGAAGGCCCAGAATTAATATCGGAGCTTGTGCGAGAAATTCTGGCATGGATGGGGTGGTTTTTCTTGACCCTTGGCATTGCCTGGGGCTTGTGGGGAAACAAGCTCAACGTTTTTTTTGGTTGGTATATTCGCCCCGCCCCTTGGATATCTGGAGCGATGGTGTGCCTGCTGCTCTTTCGGGGTGCCGAAGATAATGAAGCCCTTCCATTTCCCCTGGCGTTGACGATTTGGCCGCTGGTGTCGGCAGCGATCGCCATCGTCCCACGCCTCTTCCCCTATCTCACCTTCAAACTGCCAACACCCGAAATTCGGCGGGAATTGATCATCCTCTTCATGGTGAGCTTGCTGATGAGTTGTTGGTTTCGCTTCCATTTCCTCTTGCAAGATTGGCTGGCAGGATATCCCAGCATCGTCACCGATGACCTGAGCCGGAGTGGCTTTGTGATTCGCGTGGCTGACCCAGAATCAATCCCCGATCCCCGAGGATTCGAGCATTTAAGTGAACTCAATCAACTCCTGCAAGACGACATAGATGGCCAACCCTGGGCGGTAGCCGAACGGTGGTTGCTGGAACGGGACGATAACATCCAGGCCTTCCAGGAGCAGGTTCACCGCAACCAGCAAGGGTTTGTCGAAGACATCTACTGGCGGTTTCAATCGATTGTGCCACCCCAGCAACCTCGCCCTACCGAATATATTCTCAATTTGCGGGCATCCTGGGGTGGGCCAGCGTCACAACCCGGGGGCTACTTCTTGGAGCAAACTTGCCTGGTTCGCCAGGTCGCCGATCCCGATTTGCTGCGGCAGGGGGCCGATCCACAAACGGCGATCGCTGCCCCCATCGCACAGCTGGATTGTGAACCCATCAATACAACAAAAATGTGGCTGATTCCACTTAACACAACAGGAGGTGTTGGATGAATCTTGGGCGTGTATTTGTGATTGCGACCAATGTGTTTCGGGAGGTCATTCGCGATCGCATCCTGTATCTGGTCGGGCTATATGCCGTAGTCCTGTTTCTCGCCGGGCGGTTTCTGGTGGATATTGCTGGCAGCACCGAGGACAAGATGCTGCTGGATTTGGGGCTAGCCGCCATCAACATCGTGGGGTTGGTCATTGCCGTGTTCATTGGCACGGGACTCGTCAACAAAGAAATTGAGAAACGCACGGTCTATGTGCTCATCTCCAAGCCCGTCAGTCGGTTGGAGTTCATCGTAGGTAAGCATTTGGGCTTGTCGGCAATGCTAGCTGCGCTGATTGCCGCCATGACCGTAATCTATTTCATCATCCTAGAAATCTTCCTATTCCGCACCCCAACGCCCTATGTCAGCGTCCTCATCTCATCTGGGTTTCAGTTCATCGAACTGTCACTGATCACAGCAGTTGCTATTTTGTTTGGCGTGTTCACCAGCCCCTTGCTAGCCACATTGCTGACGTTTGGGGTGTATTTGATGGGGCAGTCGAGCCGCGACCTACTGCAGCTGGGTGCCATCAGCGAAAGCTCTGGCTTCCAGCGGGTGACCGAGGTGATGTATGTGCTGCTTCCCGACCTGTCGCGCCTCAATCTCAAGAATCAGGCCATCTATGGCATGGAGCTGATGCCCGGTGGTCTAGAGCTAACGGCAAGTGCAATTTATGCCCTCGTCTACATCGCGCTGTTGCTGGCGATCGCCACCTTCATCTTTGCCCGCCGCCAGTTCTAAAGGATAGACCCGCTGGCTGAGCGCAGCCGAAGCCAGCGAGTCGTTGCATATCCTGAAACAGAATGCGGGTTGCAAATCTAGAGTTCAATACGCTCTCGAACAATCCGAATACCCTCCCAGGCAGGCATTTTTCCCTCTCGCCGCAGCTCAATCAATGCAAAATGGCAATAGAGCTGACCTGCCCTATTACGAAAGTCGATATATTTCTGAATTGTTGCGTCATCATGATTTTGAATACGGTTAAATTGCTGAAGAAAACTACGATTTCCCGAAGCTTGATGATAGACAGCAATCAAAAAGTCTAAGCAGTTGCAAACGCCGAGTAAGTAATCTTGAAAAATATTTGGACTTTGAGTTCGATCATCGTCATTAATAACAGTGCGAGCAAGGTCGCGGGCATGGTCACGGGCACGAGTGTGGGCGAGGTCGCGGGCAAGGTCACTGGCAAGGTCGCGGGCGCGGGCGAGAGCAAGAGCACGGTCGCGGGCAAGTTCGCGAGCACGGGCAAGAGCGCGGGCGAGAGCGCGGGCGCGGGCTTGGGCAAGGGCACGGGCACGAGCGAGGGCTTGGGCGAGGTCTTGGTCTTGGTCTTGGTCGAGGGCAAGGTCGAGGGCAAAGGCAAGGTCGAGGTCGAGGTCAAAGTCGAGGTCGAGAGCGAGGGCGCGGGTGCGAGCGCGGGCAAGTTCAAGGGCACGGGCATGGTCACGGTCGAGGGCGCGAGCAAGGGCGAGAGCGAGGGCGAGGTCGAGGTCGAGATCGCGGGCACGGGCACGGGCACGGGCACGGGCAAGAGCACGGGCAAGAGCACGGGCAAGGGCAAGGTCAAGAGCGAGATCAAGCGTAATGACTAGGTCAATAGTGAGATTAAGATCGGGGCCACTGGAAAGGTCGTAGGCAGATTCAGGGAGAAACCTACCAGCTGCACCATAGAAATGGGCATTTTGCTCAAACTGTTTTTGTAACTGTTCCTGCCATTGATGCCATTGATAAGGCTTGATATCCGAAATCATGTAGTTGTTGTTAGCATGACACCAACATCCGATTTCTTGTTCAGCAGCACTATAGCCATCGGCTTCTAAAGGCTTGGGCAAGCGATAACGAAATCCAGGAGTGAATCGCTGCTGAGTCAACCAGTCACAAAATGCCTCGGCATCTCTTGCTCTCACCCCCGTGACCGGATCCTTGGCTGTTCCAGGAGCAAATCGGTCAGTCATCCAATGATCCGGTTGCACCTGTTTCTTCTCAATCCGTTTTGCCTCAATAAAAAGCTGATATTCAGCACAGGTGATATATTTCCTGTCGATTTCGACCGCTTCATTTACCGGCAACAAATTTTTGAGCCGCCGGGTCAACAACACCTGAGCAGCAAGGGCAAAATGCTCCCTCATCATTCTTCCAACCACTTTTCAAGTATAGTTTCCAATTCTTCTCTTACAGATGGATCAACACTTTTCCCTTCCTCTAAACAATCAAAGGCGAGGGCAAGGGCTTCAACTGTAGAGGATTGAATCGCTGCTTGAATAATGTTTGATGAATCTCCTTGAGCCGCATAGAGTCGAATGACCTCTGCCCACCATGAAAGTTGTTCGGGGCTGTGCAACGCATCAATCAAAAGCTGTTCCTGATTCAATTCTCTGATTTCAACCGATGCCAGATACTCCTGAAAGCTAAGATGGGCAAACTCATAAATGCCCTCTTCTTTGGCCACCAATCCACTCACTGCACGAATTTTCTTGAGAAATTGCTGGGGTTTGGCTTCATCTTTTAGTACCAAGCTCAAGCGCTGTCGCAGCAATTCTTCAACATCTGAAAACATGAATGATCGAGTCTTGTGAACCATTAAATCAAGGGCTAATCCTTGCAGTACCGACTGCTTTTGTGAAACGGTTAGCTTATCGGCGATTCCCTTTGCCCGTTGACGTTTTTCGAGCAAAACTTGACAAATTTCTTTGTACAGCTCAACTCGTTTCCCTGGCAATGCGCTCCCCCGCCGATGCACGGTTGTAATCATAGTCAATAACAAAGGGTTCACCGCCATTGCGACCAGCGGCATACTATCTCGAATACGTTTTATCAGATCATCAGCTTGGCTCTTTACTTCTTCTCTCACACCCAGGTCATCCGTATCGTCTTGACCCCTAATTTCCGTTTCCAGATACCAACTACGAATGAATTGCTGTACTTGCTCTAGCGTAAAGGGTTGCACTTGCAGAACCGTTACGGGTTGCTGAAGTTTGGCGCTTTGATATCCCAGCGGGCGCGATGTTAGGATAAATGGTGCATCTGGGTATTCCTGCATCTGAAAATCGACCCACTGGCTCACGGTTTGCCGTTCGGTTTCGTCTGCAATTTCATCCAAACCATCCAGTAAAATTAGGCACTGATTCTGTTTTAGCTTTCTGGCAAACCAGTCTGATGGTGGTTTCAGGGGATCAATCGTTTGAAGCCGCTGTACCCAAGTATTTATGAGATTTACTAAGGGCGTCTCGGGGTTTTCAACAATATCCTTCCGCACATCTCGCAAGTACATCAAAACAGGGGTGTAGGTTGGAGCTTTTGGATGGATAAGTTTGCGCTGCTGGCGGCTGGCATAGATAAGCGTTAAATAACGCATCAATGTTGTCTTCCCCGATCCCGGCACACCCAAAATGGCTAATCGTCTGAAAGCAGAATCTTGCGACATCCACACCAAAAGGTCACCGATTTCCTGCTGCCCCGATAACTTTTCAGGCAGCTTTTGAATCAGATCAGGAGAGATGGTTGCCAGACTCTCCTGGGAAATCTTTAGTGGCACAAACATGTGCTGAAGCTTCAGCACCCGGTCTTTGTCGAGGCCTTGGGTTTCATAGTTACGGCAAATGTAGATCAGTCGCTGGTAGTACTTGTCCTCAAAGTCAGATGTCAAATTGCGCCACGCTTGTGCTGTTTGCTCTTGTAGACCCTGCAAAGCACGATCGCCCACTGCAAACATCCATTTGGCTAAGCCACCCCCTCTCGCCTCCGCTTCATTGCCTGCTTCTTCCATGAACTTGCCACTAAAGCGCACCCAAAGAGCTGAGCACCCAGTCAGGAAGGCAGCAAATACAGCTTTTACAACATCAACTTCATCGGCTGCAAGTTCATGGATCGTTACGAAAGAACCAACTCCTGAGGGAGTCCACTTTACAAGGTTGGTGATGATTGCTTGAGCAAATTTATCCATAGACCTTGACAGCAAGAGGCTGTCTCTAAGCAAGAGGCTGCCTCTAGTTTATGCAACGGCTCCGAAATGCGGCGAGCCAGAGAAAATTTTTATCTTAGACGTTGGCAGATCCCCTTCCTCCCAACATGAACTATCAAGGAAAAATCGCCGGAGCCGCGATGACTCCAGCAGCTTCCAGAACTGCCGCCGCCCGCAGAACTTTTGCTTCCTGATAGGGAGCCGCAATAATCTGGATGCCAATGGGCAAGCCATCGGGCTGCTGTACCGGAACCGAGAGGACGGGCAAACCAATGAAAGACAGTGGTTGTGTGTAGAGTCCCAGGTTCGGTCGGAGCAGCACCTCTTCGCCGTCGATCACCAGGGTTTGCTGCTCTAATTTGGGGGCAACGCAGGGCGTTGTGGGCGCAAGGATGAGATCCACTTGCTCGAACAGCTCACGGACGCGATCGCGATACCAGCGCCGAAACCGCTGCGCTTGGGTGTACCAATGGCCGGGGATAAAAGCTCCTGACAGGAAGCGATCGCGCGTGGCCGGGTCAAAATCCATGGGGCGTTCCTTCAATCGAGAAAAATGAAGATTGGTGCCCTCGCAACTGGTGATGATATAGGCTGCTGCCCGTGCCCGCTTGGCTTCGGGAATCGTGACGCGCTTTTCGGCATTCAGTGTTTTAGCGATGGTGTCCAGCGCGACGAAAATCTCCGGGGTCGCCCCGGTCGCAAAGTGGTCGTCGGCTACCGCCACCGTCAGCCCGTCAAGTCCCTGAGATAGTTGGGGCAGGGTGGGTTCGGGCGATCGCTCCGTGCAGACAGGATCTTGCGCATCTGCCCCCTGCATCGCATCAAAGCTTGCCGCAATGTCGCGCACCGACCGTGCAAAGGGGCCAACATGATCGAGGCTCGTCGAAAAAAGCGCCACCCCCGCGCGGGACAAGCGGCCATAGGTGGGTTTCAGCCCCAAAATGCCGCAGAGGGACGCGGGGACTCGAATTGAGCCATTGGTGTCGGTGCCCAGGCTGAGGGGAACCAAGCCTCCAGCAACCGCCGCTGCCGAACCGCCCGATGATCCCCCCGCCACACGGCTGATATCGTGGGGATTATAGGTCGCTCCATAGTGGCTGTTGATGGTGACAAATCCGTAGGCATACTCATCCATATGCAGGGTGCCCACCAGGATTGCACCCGCCTGTTTCAGCCGCACCACCGCTGTCGCATCTTGGGTGGCAGGGGGATTGTCGCGATTAATTTTGGAACCTGCCAGAGTCGTTATCCCAGCCACGTCGTACAAATCTTTGACCGCAAAGGGAACGCCTGCCAAAGGTCCCACCTCTTGTCCCTGGGCGATCGCCCCATCCACCGCATCTGCTGAGGCCAACGCCTGTTCCGCCAGCACTTCCGTAAAGGCATTGAGCGCCGGATTGCCCGCCTCAATCTGCTGCAACGCGGCCTCCGTTACCGCCCGCGCCGTTGTTTCCCTTGCTTGCACCGCCGTTGTGATGGCGATCGCATCCATTTGCTCCCAATCTTGCATTCCACCCCTTCCCTTCACACCAAAACCAAAGACTTTTTTGCCGCTCGTCGAACCGATGACCAACCCATCCAAATCTATTGTCTCAGCACAGATTCACGGGACAGAGATTACGGGTCAAAGGTCGGCGCAATTTCAACGTCATCCGGCACAGGGAAGTCCAGGAACAGTTGGGCGATCGCCTTCGTCCGCATCACATTGGCAATCACCTCCTCGCGACAGTCCGGCGGAATCGGCAAATCAATCAACACTGCCATCTGATCCACATAGGTGGCGATCGCCTGCTTCTCTGCATCTGACTGCGCCATACTTCCTGCTCTCCTTCAAACGCACATCGCACTCCTTGTAATCCTCGCAAATTGTAGGCAGGAAGGAACCCTACAAAATGTGATGGCAACCACATTCTGTGGCAACCACATTCTGTGGCAACCACATTCTCTATGCACCACTCCGCAAGCACAGAGGAATGTCAAGCCATTGCTATTGGGACATCCCACTTTTGTCGCCCTCACCCTAATCCTTCTCTCAAGTTTGGGAGAGGGATTTTCAAAGTCCGGCTCCCCTTCTCCCAAATTTGGGAGAAGGGGTTGGGGGATGAGGGTTAAGCAGAGATTTGCAAGATGGGGATGCACTCCTGCCATTGCCGTTTCAATCTCCCCGTTTACCAGTACACTGCTTAGTACTGCTGCGAAACTCCGATGGGGATTTTCGGGTTTAAAACTGCTCTCGCATTTTCGAATAGATAGTCTCAGATAGGCACTGAATGCAGGCGGGCTCATTCCTGAGTGGATGACAAGATTCAACGGGTTCACTAGGCATGGAAGCGTATTTGATTATTGGGGGTCTGATCTTTATCGCCGTATTGGGGCTGCAGGCCTGGTTTTTCTATCAACTGTTGCAAGAGACCCGCCAGGAAAGTGGGCTGTATCGAGGGGCGATCGAACGGCAGTTGCAACTGGCCGCTTTGCCCCACATCCACTGCGATATTCAGCCCATTTCAGATAGCCAGGGGACGCGCCTCGGCATCTACAACATTGGCAGTACCCCCGCATACGATCTGCACCTGGATTTGATCGCCGCCTACACCGTCGAGGCGTTGGATCTGGCCTCCTTCATGCGGACGTTCGTGCAGCCGCGCTTTCGCAAATACCCGCTACAAGCCGATAAGGTCGGCTACTATGGCATTCGTAACAGCCACCGCCAGCCCTTTCTCGCCTACCAAAAACGCCTCGAAGTTCCCCTACAATTGCCTGCTAACCCCGTCGATATCTATGTGCTTTTGCAATACCGCGAGATCTCTGGCAATAACTATCACCAGGTTTATTGCTTCTCTGAGGTGAACGATCGCGGTGGCTATCGGGCAAATCTGGTCGAACCCCTGCGGGCAGACTTGATTGAGCGTCTGCATTTCTACGACACCGATGATGCCAAAACCTCGCCCCAGGACAAGACGCTTCCCTTTCCCTTAAAGGCTTTTATCGATCTGTGGAATCATTCCATTTCCGCAAAATACACGGTGCTAGAAGCCGACGGATTCCCCACCCCATTGGTCATTCAAAATTTATGATGGGAACCTGTGCATTTTAGAGAATAGTACCATGACCCTAGCCGCCTCTTCCCAAGCTATCGGGCTGATGCAGCCTACCCCCATGCAGGCGATCGCCCTGCGCCTTACCCCCGATCAGGATTTAAAAGAAGAACTGGATGCCCTGGTTCATCACCATCAACTCAATGCCGCCTGCATCCTCACCTGCGTCGGCAGCTTGACGCAGGTAACCCTCCGTCTGGCCAACCAACCGGACAGCACAATCTACACCGGACACTTTGAGATTGTGTCGCTCACCGGGGTCATGGGTATGCAGGGCTCGCACTATCACTTGGCGATCGCTGACTCAGAAGGCCAAACCCTCGGGGGACATCTCCTCGATGGTTGTCGTATTTACACCACCGCCGAAATTGTGATTGGCGTCTTTCCTGACCTAATGTTCGATCGCCAGCATTGCCTCCAAAGTGGTTATCCCGAACTTGTTGTCCGCTACCAATCCAAAAATCCGTCTTAATTACGGCTTACGCATTAAGTATGAAAAACCAACGGAATTTGATGATTTTGGGGCGCAGTGTGCCCCAAAATCATCAAATTCCGTAAGTCCTGTTAATAAACTCTGTGATCCCAGAGGAATGGGAGAAATGTGCCATATCGTGGGCGAGAGTGTGTAATCAAGGAGTTACTACATGGCACCTATAAGAGTCGCAATCAATGGATTCGGGCGGATTGGTCGCCTGGTCTTTCGCTCCAGCTTTCACAATCCCAACATTGAATTCGTTGGCATCAACGACCTCGTTCCCCCCAAAAACCTGGCCTACCTGCTGAAGTACGACACGACTCATAAGCGCTACAACGGCACCATTGAAGCAAAAGACGATGGCATTGTTGTAGATGGTACTTTTGTTCCTTGCTACTCTATGCGGAACCCTGAAGAGCTGCCCTGGGGTAAGCTCAACGTTGATTATGTTGTTGAGTCTACTGGCCTGTTTACCACCCATGAAGCGGCTTCAAAGCACCTTCAAGCGGGAGCTAAGCGCGTTGTTATTTCCGCGCCGACGAAAGATCCCGATCGCGTTCGCACGATGGTCGTCGGGGTCAACGAAGATGAGTTTGATCCAGACAAAGATACCGTTGTTTCCAATGCAAGTTGCACAACGAATTGTTTGGCTCCCGTCGCCAAAGTGATTCAAGACAACTTTGGGCTGGCGGAAGGTTTGATGACCACGGTTCACGCCACGACAGCGACCCAAGCAACAGTTGATGGCCCTAGTAAAAAGGATTTTCGTGCGGGACGGGCAGCTGCTCAGAACATTATTCCGGCCTCTACCGGAGCTGCTAAAGCTGTGACCTTAGTTCTGCCAGCGCTGAAAGGGAAGCTGACGGGCATGGCCTTCCGGGTTCCAACCCTAGATGTTTCGGTGGTGGATCTGACCGTCAAAACAGAGAAGGCTACCAGCTACGCGGATATTTGCGCCGCGATGAAGGGTGCCTCCGAAAATGGGCTGAAGGGAATTCTGGGTTATACGGATGAAGCGGTTGTTTCGTCTGACTTTATTTCAGATAGCAACTCCAGCATTTTTGATTCCGGGGCGGGGATTGAACTTAACTCCAACTTCTTCAAAATTGTTTCCTGGTATGACAATGAGTGGGGCTATTCCTGCCGCGTCACTGACCTAATGATTTCTATGGCGAAAAAGGAAGGCATTCTCTAAGCCAACTCAGCACGTTAAGCCGATAAGAAATCAACGCTGTATCCGCAATCTCCTGTGGATGCTAAATCCCAGGCTTGATCCTCCCTCCCCCCCTTCAAAAGGGGGGAAATGGTTTACCTGTGAGCGTTGAAAGCGAAGCCACAAGCCAAAGTCTCCCTTTTGAAGGGGGATCGCGCAGAGATCTGCGGTCAAATTTGTGTATCGAATAGCTTACGAATGGGAAAGGGGTTTTGAAAGCACGATCGCTTTCAAAACCCCTTTCTCGCTTTGGGAGAGGGATTTGGGGTGAGAGCTTATGAGTTTGTCAGTAAAAGTATCCTCCGGCTTTGCCGGAGGATACTTTTACTCATCGTTTATGCAATGTGGTGAAAGCCTCGCAGCATAGCTGTAGTCTCTTTAGTTAGGATGCTGCTTCTTTGAGGACAAGCTCAATGGCCTGACGCAGGGTTTCAGAGTTGGGTCATTGCCTTCGCACGCGGCTTTTCGCCATCCCCAACAGGGCTCAATCCGATTCAGGTCGGGCGAATACGGCGGCAGATAAACCAACCAAAGGAGTTTGATGACGTTTGGGATACAGAGCGTCCCAAACGTCATCAAATTGCGAAAGTCCTGTCTACTAGAACAAATAGATTCCGCCTGTTTCTGTGATGATCATGGAGCGACCGCCGGGAATATCACTCAGTTGTTCGCTAACCACGACCTCAATGACATTGTCTTCCGCAGAAACGACATACAAGTTGATGCCGATTTCATCTTCCAAGGGGTAGGCCAGTAGAGAGAGTGGAGGCGGCAGATAGCTGGTATGAGTAGTGCCAAAGGAGATTTCTCCAAGAGGCGGAAGTTCCCGCTGCAACACGATTGGCTCAGTCAGCTCAAACATGATGGGGAGTTCGCCCCCATTCACCACATCAATGCGGATGGGGCTATCGGGATCGACCCGCGCGATCGGAGGATCGGCAAAGGGATCGTCTAGAGGATCCGGTAAAGGATCAACCAAGGGTTCATCAGCCTGGCTAATGATGGTGTTGAAGGCTGGATCAATTTCTGCTGAGACTAGGGCATTGGCAGACACAGCGGTTGCCTGCCCAATGCCCAACAGCATTGAAATCAGACCCAATGCAAGAGAGGAATGAAATCGCATAGCTAGTCAGGGGTTGAAAAACAAATCAGCCGAAGAATAACACAAAACTCTATCCATCCACTGCACTGACCTGAAACCATTGCAGGCTAGTTCTGGCAGCTTTTTGGTGGAGTTGCGCTCAGATGCAACTCGATGAGCTTTATCCATCCTTTTTGACGTTAAATCTAGACTTTTTGTGGCCGCGTCGCGACCACAAAATCAAGGAGCTGCATAACGTTGAATGCCCTTTCCTATCCCTCGGTGAGGGTGGATTCGGCTAGATGGAGGTCGGTGTGATAGGCCATTTGGATTTGGCGATCGCCCTGTTCCCCAACGGTCGCAAACTGATCGAACAAGCTATCCAACGCTTTACGCATCCCATCATAGGCGGCACCCGCTTTGGGTAGATAGGAGGCACTCAACGTTAGTCCAATCAAGGCTTCGTAGCTCATCGGACGCTTCCACTTAAAGACATAGAGGCGATAGTTTTTGAACTGGGGCGCATAGGCGACGCGCTCGGCTGCTTGGAATTCGGTGAGGACTTTGACCTGGCGATCGGAGGCATTGCGGATAATATCTTCGTACTGTCCTGTAAAGGCATCTTCGGTGTTGCGCTTATTCCAGAGCAAACCTAGGCGACCGTCGGGTTTGAGAATACGCTGAAACTCTGCTAGCGCCAGAGGTGTGTTGAACCAGTGGAAGGCTTGGCAGCAGGTGATTAGGTCAAAGTGACGGCTGGGGAGCTGGGTATCCTCGGCGGCGGCGGAATGAAAGGTGACATTGGGGTGGGGGATAGCCGCTTCGCGCATGGCCTCGTTGGGTTCAACTGCTGTGACAGTGACATGGCGATCGCCCAAAAGTCGTGCCGCAATTCCTGTACCCGCTCCGATATCAGCGACGGTGAGGGTTTTCGGATCGCCCAACTCCCTAAGAAGCGTGGTAATTGTCTCTGGAGGATAGCTGGGGCGGTAGCGGGCGTAGTCTTGAGCGCGGTTGGAGAAGCGAGCGAGAGGGTTTTGGAGATGAAGCGGTAATAGATTTTGCATAAGCCAGAAGATACCCATTGAACTGCGTGAGGAATAATTCCTTGCCAAACATCCTAGTTCAATGGGGGGACAGGTGATCCCCATATCTGTTTCTGGAAAATACAGGCGATGCTGGAAAATCACACCAAATTCGGTTAGATAGCCATAGAACCCAAATATTGTTTGCGCCCGCTGCACCGCAGCGGGCGCAAACAATATTTGGGTTCTTCAGCCGGATCTGATATCACTTACTGGAGGGTGATACCGCGCGCTGGCCAAGTCACACAGTCCCCCCAAGAGCATTGCTGAGTAAGGCTTGTATCCATTTCAAAGAACTGGATGGAGCCTGTATTAACATCAATAAGTTGATGAGAATTTTGGCTGAGATAGATGCTAAGGGCGCGGGCAATATCCCCACGGGTGAGAGGTTCTTGGGGCGCAATGTGCTGATCCTCTTTGAGGGTAATCCAACCCTTTCTAACGATGGATGCCATTGATGGTCGTGCCCATTCAGGAACATTTTGGCCGTCGGGAAAGCGCTCAAGAATAGTTTCGGAAACCTCTATCGGTGGCGTTACCTCGCCATGAGCCTGGGCGATCGCCGCAAAGCCTTCGGCACGGGTAACGGTTTGATCGGGCATGAAGCGATCGCCCGGAAAGGGAGTCATTACCCCCGTTTGAATCACGCTTTGAATTTCTGGATAAGCCCAGTGCAGCGTTGAGACATCTTCAAGATCTGTGGAGCGGCTCCAGGTTTGCTGGGTATGCCGAATGCGACGCTGTTCAATATCAAAGGTTTTGACAAGGATGGAGGCCAGTTCTGCACGGGTTAGGGAGGCTTCCGCCCGAAAATTGCCATCTGGCTCAGGGGACATGATGCCAGCCTCAACGACTTGCCGCTCAGGGTATATCAACGGATGAATTTGGCCAATAGCAGATACCGTAGCCAGCATCAAAGTCAGCACTGTTGCTTCTCTGAAGCGTCCCATCCCCACAATCCTCGTCTGCTTTCGTTTAGATTACCTTAGTTGATCAAAATTGCCCTGCAGATTTCTACGCGCCTCCGATGCTCATGACGAACCCGTACCACGCAAGTTCCTAGGGCATGAAGAAAAGCCTTTCTGCCTTTAACAGACTATATCTACCGAAGAATTTAAGATTAGTACAGTGTTTAGTCTAAATTTGAGTCTCAAAGTATAAATTCTGTTCAATTTTAATATTTGCAAGACTCAAAATGAGTTGAAGTCAATCCTTGTAATATGCCGAAGACAAAGGCACTCTCCAGGTATCGAGACTTCTAGTCAATAGCGCGTCTCTTAACCTCAACAGATCCAATCAGGATTCCGCAAGACCTGGCTTTTAAATCCTCAGCCTCCGAGCAAAACCTATCTTTTGGTCAAATCCCTAATCTTGTTTGAGACTTACTAGTATTGTTTCTGAACAAAAATTAGATTTATAAGACTCATTTTGAGTAAAAGCTTCTATCTCAAGTGCGTCCACTATCTGCGCATTGTGAGGTTTCGCAACATGATCATAGGGGCAGCCATCTCATAGAAGAAACGGTGGAGAGCAATCGCCCCCCACCGATGTAACTGCTTTGTTGTTCCATGTCTGGACTTTCTAAATACGAACCAAGTCCTCTTATGGATTGAATTTCACTAGCGTCTGTTTAACAAATTCTTTGTCTCATGATAGTCTTTGCAGTCTAATTTTTGGTCAGTTTTAATACTTGTGAGACTCTTTTTAAGATCGACGATATCAGAGTTTTGGATTGATGCTTGCGGAGGAAGACGATGACACTACAGTGAGCAAGACTATGGAAAGCGTGCTGTGACACGTACCTCAATATCAGGAAAGGCAAAATGTTGCCTATTTTTCCTCTTGAAGCCCTTGGCGAAAGGCTTTTGCAGCGGCAAGAGGATTGGGATTTTGGATGCAGCGGGTCAATAGAACAATATCTAAGTCTGGAAGAAGCTCGCTTTGGGAGATTGGTTCGTAACCAGCAGTACCAGCAAACGGGGCTAGAGAGTTTTCCCGCTGATGGTAGAGGGTGAGGCGATCGCCCTGCCAAAACCATACTTCTCGTATTCCCAGGCGACGATACAGTTCCAGTCGGTTGATGCTGCCACTGGTCACGATTACTTCGATCGCCAAATCTGGAATTTCTTTGTTGGTACCAATGCAATAGCTCTCGTCTGGCTCGCCCCCTGCTTGTTGCTCTGGGTTTCGCAGGGTTGTAGATCCCATTGGGAAGTAGTTTGTATCGGTTTCTAGAAAATAGATTTCTAGCAGATTTCCAATCTTGGTTTTGCCATCTTCGTGTTTCCGACTAGGAGCCACAAGCTCTAAAACTCCTTCCAGAAAATACACACGATAGGAAGATGTTTCTCCGAGTTCGGCCAATAGCGCTTCGTATTGCACCCAAGATACCTGACTCAGAACCCGCCGTTCTTCTGGGTCATCCAGCGCTAATTGCGTTGACCAATCGTTGAGGAGAACCATTTTGTCGTTGCTCTATCGGCCTTTCTCAATTTTAGTAGGCGATCGCCCTTGCCCCATTCTTGTTAATTGAAAGGATTCTGTTCTTATAAGCCGTTAGGTCTGATTGACTGACAAATCTTCGTGGCAGTGCAACATAAGCCAGAAGGGAAAGGGAGCCTAGTTTAAGCTGGAAAGTTACCACACCCAACAGCAAAACCAATGGCTCCGACTTCCCGACTTTATGATGCGTTGAATGCCTTT
>JBCBSJ010000025.1:0-36320 GCA_039819245.1 Cyanobacteria bacterium J06638_20 | reverse complement strand
CACCGTTCCAAATTCACTGTCAGCATCGTGATCTGCCCAACTGGTTTAGATGTTCAGTTCAGCCTACCAGCTCTGGTAAAAAACTCTAGTTCTCAAGATGGACGAGGTTTAACAAACAAGGCTCTGGTGAAGCTAAAGAAGATAGGATGCCTTCATCATGAGGGTTCGTGACACATAAATCTAAAATGTCACTTTGCTTTATACTTTCTGTTCTTAGATAAAAGTTTGATGACATTTACGCCTCCTTGGGGCCACCTAAAAAGATTCTAATAGCCTCATTGTGACCAAGGTCTTCCATGACAAATGGCATTGAATCGATTCTTGTGTGTGACATAAGTTTTAGGAAGCGGCAGCATAAAGAAAATAGCAATATATCTCTAAAAATTTCAAAATACTCAAAATATGTCTGTATTAACTCTTCGTTTTTCGACAACACTAAACCATTCTCTTCCCAAGTTTCATAGTTGCCATGCACAAACTCAGACAGCTTTCTATAAACTTTGACTGTCTTTTCATGGTAGTAACTCATTGAGTCATTTAGCTCAGGAAAAAATGCTTTGGAAAATCGCTTTGATAAAACACCGTTATCGCTATCTATTATCTTTGCCCACTTGATATCCCCTCCTCTCAGCCATTCGTAGCAATCCAACTTAAATGCCGAAAAATATACTATTCCCAACCCCATCTCTAATGCTAGTCTCAAGGATGAGAATGCTTGTCTATAAAGGCCGAAAGACACATCTAAAGCGCTTACCTCAATTTGAGAGCACACTACTTTGAGTAAATCACTTTCTTGTTTCTCATTTAAGTTTTCTGCGAAATCAAATAGACATTTCGAAAAGTAATGGACTTTTCCAAAAGATTCCGAATCAACGATTGTACTCTCAAAGATACTTTGACAAGAACTATTCAGCTTGTCATAGTAATCGTGAATATTCATAGTCCTTGTCAAATCTTTTGCTGTCGTTTTGTCAAGATTTCATAAAAATACTATTGACTTCTTCGCTCGTTTTCGAAGATGGCCGCTAGTGATCTATAAAACAGTTTCCTCTTAAGTCTTTCCAACTGTTCCCAACATGATACTCCTTTGGAAAAAACTGAGGGAGTACCTGTAGGAATCCTAGTAGCCCGTCAAACTTAACTATGTAGGTTGATTAGCGCCAGCGCAATGAAATAATACCTTCGTCTTCGTAGGGTTTCACTTCATTTCGCTCAACCTAAGCAACTACAATTAAAGCTTTAGCAAAGCACTAGCTTTACAAACTTAGTAAAGTTTTAGGGAATGTTCACATGTAATGTAACTGTTTTTACCTGGCAGTGCAAATATTTTTACTTGCTTCAGTACTTAACTACCTCATTCGAGCTATGAGCTGAAGGAGTTATTTGTCATTAGAGAGTTGACTCTAGATTAACGCACAAAATTGTGAGCAGCTCATATCGTTAAGAGGGTGAGTTCAGTCTAGGAATCACAGATAGTAGCGATGATAGCCTAACCCAGTATCACTATGACATTAAGAACTGCATAAATTAGAGGCGTATGACGAAAAACAATGTATAGGGATTCTCAAATAAGTCAGAAACTAGAAGCAAGTTTTGATTGGAACAGCCAAGCGTAGATGATCTGCTCTTTCGATATGCCTGCGGCAACTAAATCATCAGTGATGCTGTGTTCTATGCCATCGTACTCAATCCAGACTTTACTGCTTCGGAGAGTGATGTAGATGATGTTGGCACTGATGCGTTTAGCCTGGATTATTCACGAAGAATTTGCTGAACTCTAGAACTCTCCACAGGTCTTTGCTCTGGCGAGCGTGTATAAAAACACACTGTCGAAATCAAGCGATCGCCAAAAGCTTTGACGGAAAAAAGCTTCAGCGATTTTTGAGGGGGAGTCATGAATAATCCAGGTTAATTCTATCCCAGCCCACTTGTATGAGAGCATAGCGATCGCCCTCTTCATCAAACACCGTATCCAGTCGAATATCGCCATGAGAAGGTGTCAAGTTCGCGTAGTGCTTGATTACCTGTTTAACCGCATGGCGTTGTTTTGTGATGTTATCCATAGTTTGGCACCCAGCAAACCGGACTTAATGCACATAATCCTGAACGGCTTTGACGTCGAGGGGGGTGGCTTGGAGGGCGCGGATGGCGGCGATGGTGGCTTTGGCTCCGGCAATGGTGGTGACGGTGGGGACTTTGTAGACCAGGGCGGTGCGGCAGAGGGTGCTAGAGCGTTACAAGCTTGGAGTCAGTTCTACTTCAGGAAGCCACGCATGGACAATTTGCTCTTTTGGGATGCCAGATGAAATCAAATCATCCGTGATGCCCTGTTCTATGCCATCGTACTCAATCCAGACTTTATTGTCTCGGAGGGTGATGTAGATAAGGTTACCGTTGATGCGCTTGCTTCTATCCCAGCCAATTTGCATTAGGGCGTAACGGCCTTGAGCCTCATCAAATACCGTATCCAAACGAATATTGCCATGAGAGGGCTTAAAGTTCGCGTAATACTCAATCACCTGCTTTACGATCTGCCGTTGTTGGGCGACGGTATCCATTGTTTAACCTCAAGATTTTCGATATCAACCACAATCAGATTGAGCGAAAGTTCGGTAAGGACGAGTTCTCCAATTGGTTCGCTGAAGATGGCTTCAAATGTCGATTGGGCGATCGCCAAATAAAGTTGACGAGCTGGATCGACTTGCTTTAACAACAAGTTATAGAGCACATATTGTCCTATAGCTTGCTCCAGATCTGCAATGGGTGAATTACCTCGGAAGTCTTTCACTTCTATGGCAATTGACCGTCCATCCTTGTCTGCTCCAATCAGCAAACTACTCGGAGCGTTTCCGCGATCTGAACCTACGTTTCTTTGTACTGCACCCAAATCGATAAAGAGAAAGCGCTCACCATAGGAAATGACATAGGGATCGCTGGTAATCGCCCATCCAGCCTTGATTAGTGATTGCCTCACAGCGTAGTGGATGGTGCCTCTTGGTGGCATTGTATCTCTACATCCTAATGCACGTAATCCTGGACAGCTTTGACATCGAGGGGGGTGGCTTGGAGGGCGCGGATGGCGGCGATGGTGGCTTTGGCTCCGGCGATCGTGGTGACGGTGGGGACTTTGTAGACCAGGGCGGTGCGGCGGAGGGTGCGATCGTCGATTTGGGCCGCTTGGCCTAGAGGCGTGTTGACGATCAGTTGGATGTCGCGGTTTTTGATGGAGTCAGAGATATTGGGGCGGCCTTCGTGGACTTTGAGTACCAGACCGACATCCAGCCCATGCTCCTTCAGAACCTTGCGGGTGCCGCTGGTGGCGACGACATGCAGCCCTAGCTCCAGCAATTCTTTGACGACCGGGACAGCGGATACTTTGTCGCGATCGTTCATGGAGACAAAGACGGTGCCATTTAGAGGCAGGAGCTGGGAGGCGGCGAGTTCGGCCTTGGCGAAGGCTTTGCCAAAGTCGGTGTCGATGCCCATCACTTCTCCGGTGGAGCGCATTTCGGGGCCGAGGATGATGTCGGTTCCGGCGAATTTGGAGAAGGGGAGGACGGCTTCTTTCACCGACACATGGGTGGGGATGACCTCCTGGGTGAAGCCGAGGTCGGCTAGAGATTTGCCGGACATGACGCGAGACGCCATTTTCGCCAGGGGGATGCCGATCGCCTTCGAGACAAAAGGCACGGTGCGGGAGGCGCGGGGGTTGGCTTCCAGGATGTAGACTTGGTCTTTTCCGTCTTCTGTACCCTGGATGGCGTATTGCACATTCATTAGCCCTACTACATTCAGGGCTTTGGCCAGCTTCTCCGTCCAGATGCGGATGGTGCTGAGCACCTCATCGGAGAGGGTGACCGTGGGGATGGAGCAGGCAGAGTCGCCAGAGTGGATGCCCGCTTGCTCGATATGCTCCATAATGCCGCCGATGACGACGGTTCCCGTGTGGTCGGCGATCGCATCCACATCCACCTCGATCGCATTTTCCAAATACTGATCTACCAAGATGGGGTGATCGGGTTCCACCTGAACGGCATAGGCCATGTAGCGTTCTAGATCCTCATCGGAATAGACAATTTCCATGGCGCGACCGCCCAGCACATAGCTGGGACGCACGACTACGGGATAGCCGATATCCTTGGCTACCTGTAGAGCTTCGGTGGTGCTGCGGGCAATGCCGTTGGCGGGTTGGCGAATCTCCAAATCATGCAGGATGCGCTCGAACCGTTCCCGGTCTTCTGCGGTATCGATAGAGTCGGGGGAAGTGCCCCAAATTTTCAGCTTGGGATTTTCAAGGCTGTTCAGATAGGCTTGCAGGGGCACAGCCAACTTCAGGGGCGTCTGACCGCCAAACTGGATGATGATGCCATCGGGGTTTTCGGCCTCGATGATGTTGAGCACATCTTCTTTGGTCAGGGGCTCAAAGTAGAGGCGATCGCTCGTGTCGTAGTCCGTTGAGACCGTTTCGGGGTTGGAGTTAACCATGATGGTCTCGAAACCATCGTCCCCCAGGGCAAAGGAGGCATGACAACAGCAATAGTCAAACTCGATGCCTTGCCCGATGCGGTTGGGGCCACCGCCCAGAATTATGACCTTGGGGCGATCGGAGGCCAGCACTTCGCTTTCTGTATAGGGTGCTACGCCATCGGAGGCTTTGGTGGCTGTTTCGATCGGCGTTTCGTAGGCAGAGTAGTAGTAGGGAGTGAGGGCTTCAAACTCAGCGGCGCAGGTATCCACCGTTTTGTAGATGGGAATGACCCCAAGGGATTTGCGGTGGGCGCGCACGGTATCTTCGCTGGTCTTGGCGGCAAAGGCAATTTGGCGATCGCTAAAGCCCTGCTGTTTCACCGCCAGCATTTGGGAGTGGGTCAGGTCTTCCAGGGGCGTACGCTTCAGCAGCTTTTCGGTCTCTAGCAATTGCTGAAACTGATAGAGAAACCACGGGTCGATGCTGGTCAGTTCAAAAATTTCTTCAATGGACATGCCCATTAGCATGGCGTGGCGCACGGTGAAGATGCGATCGGGATTGGGCGTCCGCAGGCCAGCCTGAATCTGAGCCAGGTTGGGCAGCTTTTCGGCGCGATCGCAGCCCCACCCAGAGCGTCCTGTTTCGAGCGATCGCAAGGCTTTCTGGAACGATTCCTGGAAGGTACGCCCAATCGCCATCGCTTCGCCCACAGATTTCATCTGCGTTGTCAGGGTGGGCTGGGCACCGGGGAATTTCTCGAAGGCAAAGCGGGGAATCTTCGTCACCACATAATCAATCGTGGGTTCAAAGCTAGCGGGCGTTTTCTTGGTGATGTCGTTGGGAATTTCGTCCAAACTGTATCCGACCGCCAGCTTCGCGGCCATTTTGGCGATCGGGAAGCCCGTTGCCTTTGAGGCCAGGGCAGAACTGCGGGAGACGCGGGGGTTCATCTCAATCACAATCACTTCCCCCGTCACCGGGTTCACCGCAAACTGAATATTCGATCCGCCCGTCTCCACCCCAATTTCGCGAATGATTTTGATGGAGGCATCCCGCAACCGCTGGTATTCCTTGTCTGTCAGGGTTTGCGCTGGGGCAACGGTAATGGAGTCTCCGGTGTGAATCCCCATCGGATCGATGTTTTCAATGGAGCAGATAATCACCACGTTATCCGCTAGATCCCGCATCACCTCTAGCTCATACTCTTTCCAGCCAAGGAGAGATTGTTCGATCAGAATTTGCGATACTGGGCTAGCATCTAGGCCGCTCTGGGCAATTTCCTCAAACTCTTCCTGGTTGTAGGCAATGCCGCCCCCGGTTCCTCCGAGGGTATAGGCTGGACGAATAATCAGCGGGTAGCGACCAATTTCCTGCGCAATCCGTCGCGCTTCGGTCATGTCCTGTGCCAATCCGGAGGGACACACCGCCAAACCGATGCGCTCCATCGCTTCTTTGAAGAGCTTGCGATCTTCCGCCATTTCGATCGCTGGAAGTTTAGCTCCAATTAGCTCCACGCCATGCTTGTCGAGAGCGCCGCTCTTGGACAAATCCACCGCCAGGTTGAGGGCGGTCTGTCCGCCCATCGTCGGCAGCATGGCATCGGGACGCTCCTGCTCGATCACCTTCTCCACAATTTCTGGAGTCAATGGCTCGATGTAGGTGCGATCCGCCATTTCCGGGTCGGTCATGATGGTGGCGGGGTTGGAGTTGATCAACACCACCTCGTAGCCTTCGTCGCGCAGGGCTTTGCATGCCTGGGTGCCGGAATAGTCGAACTCGCAGGCTTGCCCAATAACAATAGGCCCAGAACCGATCAGGAGAATTTTGCGAAGGTCAGTGCGGCGGGGCATGGCTACTCTCGTGTCTGTGCAGTGAATCCTGATTATTTTAGAGGCAATCTGCGGTTTGCGAATGTGTTCCTTCGGGGATATGTGGTTCATTTCTCCCCGCCCAATCAAGGGATAATAGGGAGGCGATCGCCCTCAAATTCCTCAATGCCATGTTTTCCAAAGAAAATCTCTTTGCCATCTCTCTCTTCCCCTATCTCGGCTTCCTGTGGTTTCTTACTCGCTCCCAGCAAACGCCTCGCCTTGCGCTGATTGGGTTCTACATGACACTAGTGTTTGTCGGGATCACCATTCCCGCAGGCATCTATGCCCAGGTTGGGCTGAATAGTGAGTTAGCCAATGTGGACTGGCTGCATGGCGGAGCTGAGTTTTTCCTAACGCTGGCCAATATTTTGGTGGTTCTGGGATTTAGTAAGGCGATCGCCCAAAAGCAGAGCAACGCCAAGCAATAAGATGAACTTTGGATCCGTCATCAAATACGTTTTGTAGGGTCTTGTTAGAAAAGCATGACACTTTATCTGTTGCTGCATGGTGTGCGATCGCCCCAAACGTTCCCAAACGAGATACCCAAGATTTTTATCTAGGGATAGTATCAATAATTTCCTTCAGTATTTTCTTGTCAAATATCTGTATTTTCTTTTTTCGCTGTGTAAAATAGACGAAAGATCGGAATTTGCTGAGATGAATTGTAGTAATACTCAGGGCAATCGTTCGGTGAGCTGCATTCAATATGAATAGCTTTCGCTGTTGACATAGCTCATCCATTGCCCTGTGATACCGATCTCTCGTCCCAAGCGCTTAGGCTAATTGGCATAGCTCTGATCGTGGCTCAAGTCACGGCAAACCACTGCCTTGTTCTTGTTTCAGCTGTTTCCTTACAGCTCTTTCAGAGGTGTGGACAATTCCACTCCATCCCAGGCATTTTGCATCTACACGGCTCGAATTTGTTCTAACTATCCCCTCGTTTTGTCCGATTAGAAGGATAGCTGAGGCTGGTTTTCTAATATCGCTTTAGAGTGCTTTCGGAAAGCGCTGTCTTGGTGTGTTTTCCAAAACACCTATGGCACGCAATTGAATGTGTCTCAGGTAGGCTCTCTAGTTAAATTCACATAGAAATACAAGTCTCAGGCTGTTCTATTTGCTGCATCTATCAGAAGAGCCCTAATTCGATGATCGATCTTAATTGCACTAACTGCAACGGTGAGCATTTGCTTAATTACGATAACCATCTTGAAATCGCACTCAAGAAAGAGAAAAAGCCGCCCCCACCAGATAACACCGGGAAAATCATTGCAACCATAACGCTTACATTAACCCTCACCTTTACCCTTGAGGCTACGGGCATAATTAACTTAGTTGCTCCGCAGCCCAAATATGCCCACACAGACCCACCTACTCCGTTCCATACTCCATATGTCCTACAACCTGGTCATCCTCCTCTTGATTCTGACGAATCGCGACCAAACGTCGGAGGTCCTGGATTAGGTAATTTGCAGATTCACAGTTGCTATGGTCATCCTTCATCAGCTAATTTTCGTGAATCTCCTGCTCATGATGATGCTGCCATAAAAGGGACTGTGCCTATTGGGGAGTGGGTGTATTTAACAGGAGAAACAGCTGTTAGAGATGGAATTGTTTGGTACGAAGCAGTTAACTATTCACCGCTGGCGATGTCCAACAACGGATATGCAGCTTCCTATCAACCTCAGGCTAGTCAATTTGGGTGGATTGCAGCTTGTTTCGTTGAATAGCAGAGTTAGCTTGCCCAGAGGGAATGAAGTATTAGATGTGAATCATTTCACAAGTTTTTTAGGTATTTTCCTCGCGAAGTCACGTATTTTCTTTTTTCGTTGTGTAAGATAGAAGAAGATTGAAATTCGCGTAGATATTTTGTCGTTATAGTTGGGGCGATCGCCTGATAAAACGCATTCGCTAAGACGCATTCAACGAAGCAGTTCACCTGCTGGATATACTTGATCGTCCCTCATCCGCGCCGATTTCTTGTCCCAAGCGCTAGTACAGTTGCGACATTTCTGATAGTGGCTCGAACGCTGGGTTTATGACCAGCTATCTGGCTTAGCTGTTGGGCTTACAGCACTTTCAGAACGGTAGAGAATATCGCAACATCCCCAGGCATTTTCATCGACTTTACTTGGATTTGTTCCACTTTCACCTCATCTCCTTCACGTATAGGAATTTATGAGGTTCATTTTCTAATGACTGCTTTAAGTGCTTTTTGAGCGCGCAACTTTCGTGCGCTTTCCAAAACATTTTGAGCATTTAGCTTGAGAGTTTTCCAGACAAGATTTCTGGAGAAAATCCATACAAAAAATAAGTCCCAGGCTGTTCTATTTTCCGCAATCAATAGAAGAGTCTTAGTTTCTCATGCTCAATTACATCAACCTTGCTGGAGAACGTGTACCACCTGAAAATAAAGCTGCGCCTTCTGATAACAGATCTAACGTTGTAACAACAGTGGCTCTTCTTATTACAGCTGCTGTGACCCTAGCTGCCCTGCACTTTATGTCAACCATCACACTCGAAATCGTCGATATCCTCGATCGTGCTTTGGTAAGCGAGCCCAATCCTTCTCTGAGCCCTCAACCACCGGAACAAGAGAATACACCTCCGGAAGATCAAGAAAATAGTCCTCCAGCAAGCGATGAACAATTGTCTCTCCCAGGTGGTGGTGGTGGGTCAAATATCTTTCTAAGTGGAAAAGGAAACTTTTTGAGGGCAGATGCACAAATCAGTCACTGCGGTGATCATTTTGCTTCAGCCAATTTTCGGGAGTATGCAGCTTATGCGCCTGAAGCAATCAAAGGCAAAGTTATACCAGGGGAATGGATTGAATTAACTGGTAGTCGTTTGTATGCAGACGGCATTCTTTGGCACCAGGCAAGAAATCACTCACCGCTAGAACCGTCTGAGGATGGCTATCTAACGAACCATCAATCTGCTAAACAACAGTTTGGATGGATAGCAGATTGCTTTGTGAATCGGAATAGCTAGATCAGATGTTACTAAATGTGGGACGATCGCTCCATAAGATGCATTCAGCAAGGCAGTTTTAGCTGTTGACTATAGCTTTTTCGCTCCCATCCGAACCGATCATTTGTCCCAAGCACTTCGTTTAGTTGCAACGTTTCTGGTAGTGGCTGGAACACTTGAGTTTATGATCAGCTTTCAGCCTAGCTGTTGGGCTACAGCACTTTCAAAATCGTGGAAAATATTGCATTCGCTTGAGTTTTTACCTAGGTTCCTTCACGTGACGGATACGTAAGGTTCATTCCACGAAACCTGTTTGCAATGCTTTATGAGTGTGCAATTTCTATGTGCTTTTTGAAGCGCTCCTAGCATTCAAGCTGAGATTTTTCAAGCAAGTTTGCTGGAAAAGATACGCAAAAAATACGTCCCAGGCTGTTCTATTTGCTGCATTAAGTAGAAGAGTCTTAATTTCTCATGATCAATAACATATGGATGCCCCTGTTAGCTGCAGGTTGTACGATTACTTTCGCCTTCGCTTTTGAAGGGAACGGCACGATTGACATAAGGCCACACGATAGTAATCCACCATTGGGTGGTGCTTCGGCATCGAATGGTGACATACAGATTTACGCCTGCAATGGAAATCCCAGTTCGGCACATTTTCGAGCGTATCCTGCTCTTGAAGGTGCCGCTATTAAAGGGGCGGTATCGCGAGGAGATTGGGTGTCACTTACAGGGAATACCGAGTTTAGTGATGGAGTTCTCTGGTACGAAGCGAGGAATCATTCTCCGCTTGAGCCATCTGCCGGTGGTTCTCCGAGCAACTATCAATCTGCCGCCAATCAGTTGGGGTGGATAGCGGATTGTTTTGTGGAATAGCACGATCGCCCTTCATCTTTATCCTCGGCTCTATCCATAACTTTTGGGATGAAGACGGCTGAAACCAAGTCTCTCACACACCAGGCGAGGGGCTTGGGGTTAAGGGCAGAATCCTCAGCTTTGGCCTGTAATGCAACTGTCGTTGGCGATCGCCTCAATTCTCATCAATAATGGCGCTGCGATCGAGGATGAGGAGGTCGCGGAGTTGGTCGGTGTTGAGGTCGGTGAGCCAGCTTTCCCCAGTACCGACGATTTGTTCGGCGAGGGCTTTTTTGCTTTCGATGAGTTCGTGGATGCGGTCTTCTAAAGTTCCGGTGCAGACGAACTTGTGAACCTGGACGTTGCGGGTTTGGCCAATGCGGAAGGCGCGATCTGTGGCCTGGTTTTCAACGGCAGGGTTCCACCAGCGATCGAAGTGGAAAACATGGTTGGCGCGGGTGAGGTTGAGGCCAACGCCTCCAGCTTTGAGGGAGAGAATGAAAATGCGGGGGCCTTGGGGGTCGTTTTGGAAGCGATCGACCATGGCTTCCCGCTGTTTCTTACTAGTACTACCGTAGAGGAAGAGGACATCGCGGTTGAAGCGGTCTTCTAAGTAGGTTTGTAGCCAGGTTCCCCAGGTAGCGAATTGAGTGAAGATGAGGGCGCGATCGCCCTCTGAAAGCAATTCTTCCAGCATCTCTTCCAAGCGCTTTAGCTTACCGGATTGTTCCAGGCTGGGCGGATGGGAGCCATTTTTTGATTTGCCCTCTTCGGATTCGTCCTTGAGTAGCAGCGGGTGGTTGCACACCTGCTTTAGTTTGGTAAGCAGAGCCAGAATCATGCCGTGGCGTTGGATGCCTTCGGAGGATTCAATTTCCCGCAGGGATTGGTCTACGAGGGATTGGTAAATGGCGGCTTGGTCAGCGGTGAGGCCGCAGAAGATCGTCATCTCCTGCTTGTCGGGAAGATCTTGGATGATGGAGCGATCGGTTTTGAGGCGGCGCAAGATGAAAGGTTGGACGAGCGATCGCAACGTTTTGAGCGAATCCGTGTCGCCATAGCGTTCGATGGGCACTGCAAACCGCCGCTGGAAGAAGTTGCGTGGCCCCAAATAGCCAGGATTGAGGAAATCCATGATCGACCAGAGTTCCGACAGGCGATTCTCGACGGGCGTGCCGGTGAGGGTGATGCGGAAGTCGGCTTCGAGTTGGCGCACCACCTGAGACTGGCGGGCTTCGGGATTTTTGATGTTCTGGGCCTCATCCAGCACTAACCCTTGCCAGGTAGCCTTTTTCAAATCGGCTTCGTCCCGGTAAAGCAGAGCATAGCTGGTAATGATCAGGTCTTTGCCTTTCACCTTGCGGAGAAATTCCTTGCCCTGGTCACGGCGATCGCCATGATGCACCATCACCTTCAAGGCAGGAGCAAAGCGGCGCACTTCCCGCTCCCAGTTACCTAATACGGAGGTGGGACAAACCAGCAATGTGGGATGTTCTAGAGCGTCAGCTTCTTTTAGGTGCAGCAAAAAGGCGATGAACTGGATGGTTTTCCCCAAACCCATATCATCGGCAAGGCACGCCCCCAACCCCCACCGTTGCAAGAACGACAGCCAGGAGACTCCCCGCTCTTGATAGGGACGCAATTCACCCCGAAACCCGTCGGGTGTGGGAATGTTCTCAAGGCTCTGGTTGCCTTTGGTGAGAGTGTTGATCAGCTCCTCTAGTGCCCCAGCTGCCTCGAAGTTGAGAACGGGCAGTTTGTCGATCACCTGGGTGTCTCCGGTGCTCATGCGCAGGGCATCTTCCAGGGAGAGCGAGTTCTGGTCTTTGCGACTGGAGAAGAAGGTTTGTGCGGCTTTGATGTCCTGGGGACGCAGCTCTACCCATTCCCCGTTGATTTCCACTAGGGGCGTGTTGAGGGCAACCAGGCGATCGAATTCTTTCTTGGAAATTTGCTGACCACCGATGGTTAGCTCCCAACGGAAATTGAGCAGGCTCTTAAGGCCCATGCCCTTACTCTTTTTAGGGGGCTCCGCACGAACGCTCAAGCCCAGGCGGTTGGCCCAACCTTCCTGTCGCGCCAGGCTAGGCGGCAGTATCACGCCAATCCCACTATCCCGTAGGCGATCGCCCACGGACTTGATGAACTCGTAGGCTTGCAGCGGTTCCAGGGGACAAGATTCAGGACGCTCGGTCTCCAGGCTTGGCTCAATCAATGGATAGAGACGCGAGGCCAACCCTAACCCCGCCAATAGAGTTTCCTGGGGTTGCTCTACCATTTGCCCCTGCACCACCATTTGCTCGACCGGATTCTCCCAAATCGTGGTAGCCGGAATCACCAAATCAGGATTGTCGGTGGATTGCAGTCCATACTCCAGTGACCAGATTTTCTCCTCGGCAGCGGGAGGATGCAACTGGAAACAGGTGCGGAAGCTCGCAATTTGCTGATCCAAATGACGCTGGAGAGGCGTGCGCCATTGCGCCAGCAAGGTATTCAGCCGTTCTAGGTGATTGCTATTGGCGGTGAACAGTTCTACCATGCCCAAACTCAGTAGCCACTTGTGGGTAACGGCATCTTTGGAGAGGGGGAGGTTGGGCAGATCATAGTTGGCGATCGCCGCCCGCACTTGCGCTTCGATGGTACCGTTCAAAAAGTCGAGCAGTAGCACTCGCGGAGAGGCAAAGGTTGGGGAAACTTCTTTCTCCTCAGTAGCTTGATAAGTACAGCAGGCTCCCGGCATCCGTTTGACAAATTGCTGCAAACGCTCTTGATCCACGCTGCTATCCAACAATACTTGCCAGAAGCCATCCCCATCGTCATTTTCGGCATGTAAGCCAGGGATAAAGCGCGATCGCGCCAACAAATCCAGGTTCCAGCGAGCGACATGGGACCAGAAGCGCAAATCGGCTCCCAGAAAGCCATCACTCGCATCCATCCAGCCCAAAGGCAGTGAGTTGAGGAATTGAATTGCCTCCATCGGGGTGAGGCTGATGCCACACACCTGCCAGGTTTGCAATGTAGGTAGCTCTTCCGTAGCAAGGGATTGGGCGGAGTGGCGTGGCATCCAGTAGGTTTCGTCCTCCACGTCCACTGGATCTGCTGGAGAAGAGAAGGCCAGCGATCGCCAACGCCCCTCAGGTAAAGGTTCGGGTGGTTCTTCTACAGCGTTGGCCTTGCGTCGTCCTCGTCCCCGCTTGGCAGGTTGGGGCGCGGCCAGGGTTACCTCAGCAACAGGCCAAGTGATTTGCCCAGCTTGTTGTAAGGCGAAAAGGCGATCGCGCAGCTCTGCCCAAGTTAGGGTAAACGGATGGGAGAGTGAAGCATCCGTTGCGGGCAATGGGTCGACCCGCCGCCAAACTTCCCCCCATAGGAAAAAACACCCCGCAGCGCCCCGCACATTTCCCTCAGCTGCATCCTCCGCAGCAGAAGCAGATGTACAAATCGATCCAGGAAGCCAACTACCGTGTAATATCGCCATGCAAGTTGTGCGTGTTCGTTACCAAATCATGTCCATCGGATCGCGTTGGTCAGATACCTCTCCCGTGTTCTGTTTGTCTGGATCTCGCCAGCCCAAATCCCCACAATCGAACGCAAGCTATCTACCCCTTTTGTCCGGCTACTTACCGACTGCACGATCCGTGTCACTCCTTAGCCCATCCACCGACAACTCACGCCAAAACGAATGCGACTTACCTCATTGACTCAAAATTGCTTTTGCCAGGACTTTCGTAGAGCACTCTCCAAGCACAATCTCCTCATTCCGAGAAGGGTCGTAACGTTTAGAAACTCGCAACATAAACATCCGCTTCAAGGCCAAAGGCCGTCTCAGCGCTAGCAAAATGCCATCCTATCCTTCCCTTTTTATCGAAAAGTTGTGGGGCAGGGGGCGATCGCAAGAAAACTTAAAATTTTATAAACCCCAAAAATAGCCATAATCACGCCCCCTGCGGTTCCACTAGGTCATCTATAACCCGCACTCTGCTAAGATTAAAGGCTGCAATAATCAAACCGAAGGATGATGCAAGGTGTGTTAAGCGTCGCTATAGCGCACCGCTTTAACGTTTCTATCAAATCCGCAAATGCGGTGATGCGTGAGTGACGCACTTGCGGATTCATCGGTGGAGAAAGCACTTTATCCCCATTCCTCAAACGAATCATACTCAGCGGAGAATTATCTATGGCTCGGATGTACTACGACGCGGACGCGAACCTTGACCTTTTGGCGGGCAAAACCATCGCCATCATTGGCTACGGTTCCCAGGGACATGCCCATGCGCTCAACCTGCGCGACAGTGGCGTGAATGTGATTGTAGGCCTTTACCCTGGCAGTCGCTCTGCTGCCAAAGCTGAAGCCGAAGGGCTGTCCGTCAAATCCGTTGCCGATGCGGCTGCCGCTGCTGACCTGATTATGATTTTGCTCCCTGATGAGGTGCAAAAGACGGTGTTTGAAAGCGAAATCAAACCCAACCTTAGCGCGGGCAATATTCTTGCGTTTGCTCATGGCTTCAACATTCACTTTGCTCAGGTTGTTCCTCCGGCTGATGTGGATGTTGTTATGGTGGCTCCCAAAGGCCCCGGTCATCTGGTGCGCCGCACCTATGAACAAGGGGAAGGCGTCCCCTGCCTGTTTGCCGTCTATCAGGATGCAACCGGACAAGCGCGCGATCGCGCTATGGCCTATGCCAAAGGCATTGGTGGTACCCGCGCAGGCATCCTCGAAACCACCTTCCGCGAAGAAACCGAAACCGACCTATTTGGCGAGCAAGTCGTCCTCTGCGGTGGCCTCACTGCCCTGATCAAATCCGGCTTCGAGACCCTAGTCGAAGCCGGTTATCAACCCGAGCTGGCCTACTTCGAATGTATGCACGAAGTGAAGCTCATCGTCGATCTGGTGGTAGAAGGGGGCTTGTCCAAAATGCGCGACAGCATCTCCAACACTGCCGAATATGGCGACTACACCCGTGGCCCCCGCATCATCACCGACGAAACCCGCGCTGAAATGCGGAAGATCCTCAGCGAAATCCAAACCGGCCAATTCGCCCGCGACTTCGTCCTTGAAAACCAATCCGGCAAACCCGGCTTCACCGCCATGCGCCGCCGCGAAGCCGAACACCCCATCGAAGAAGTCGGCAAAGACCTCCGCGCCATGTTCAGCTGGCTGAAAAAGGTCTAACAAAAAAGCGTCATCCAATGCCCTCCACGCAATGTTTAGCTGGTTGGAACGGTCTAACCAAACAAGCATCAACCTGATGGCCTCCTTAGATGCGAAGCGGCTTAACGTCGCCAATGCAAAACACCTTGCGGAAGGAGTCCCTTTTGACAAAGGGGGGCTGGGGGAACGTGCTTCGTTCCCCCAGTCAGGGTATTTGGGGGGCGACGCGCCCCCAAATCGGGTTCTCCCAATTTTTCGGCAACCAAAACCAGAGGATTGTTTGTAAGCCGTGCAATGCGTAGCTTGCAAAAAATTTGATTAGAAAATCGCTATGCCTACTCAGCAGAAGGCTGTGTGCGTTCCTGAGGCAGCGGCAAGAAAAAGCTACCACTATCTCCCCCCAGCACCAGAGGTAACTCAGCTCCATTCCGCCACGCTTCAATCATTGAACCCTGAAGCTCTAGCTGTCGCAGGGATAGCACCGCCGACGTAGGTGCTTGACTATTGAGAATGGCGATCGCATCCGCCTCGGCTTGAGCCTCAATACGAATTGCTTCGGCTTCCTGGCGTGCGGTTTCTTGACGCAACACTGCCGCCTCTCGCCGTTGTGTTTGCACCGCCCGTTCTGCGATCGCATCCTCCAGGTTATCGGGAAGGTCAATATTAGCCAGGGAAACATTGGTGACACTGACCCCTGACCCCTCCGTTTCCTCGACCATCGCCGCTTCAATTGCCGAGGCCATCTCCTCGCGGTTTTCCAAAAAAGCGATCGCTTGATACCGGGCTGTTACTTCCTTGACCTTTTCGTTCAGGCGCGGTGTGAGCAATACACCAATAACGCCATCCTCGTCCCGGTAGGTGGAATAGATGCGATCGGCGAGGGCTGAATCGATTCGCCAGTTCATCGTCACCGACATGCCCACCGCCAGACCTTCCTGGGAACCGACAGCAATATTTTCTAACGTCAATGCCTGCTCGCGGGTCGAGAGTATCAAAAAGCGAGACACAAAATGGGTATGAAATCCCTCCCCGAGAGGACCGCCATCAAGTTTCCCCCATTTCACTCGGACACCGACCTCACCGGGTTCAACAAAGCTGGCACACCCCGTCGTTAGAATGCTTGCCAGGGATAGGGCAAACAGGCGCTTAATGCTATTCATACTGGGTTCTGAAGTGGAATAAGTAGACATGTTGCCTGACAGACTGCATGGAAGCTATGACATGAACCGTGCCATAAAGCGGCTGGGGCAACCAACAAAAACAAGAATAGTGATGCGAGATTGAGAGAACCCCAAACGCTGTAGCGGCGCAAGGTCTCAACCGAAGCTGACGTGGCTCCTAGTCTGCTACGGAATGCTGCGGAGCCGAACGAGCAGCTTACCCTAACGGTAACAGACCCATTAGATGGCTCATGGCTGACTTAGGGAGACTTAATTCATATTGAAGGAGAAAATTGGCCGAGCTTTGTCTGCTAAGTTGGTAGGTGCAATTAAAACTCAAATCCTAAAACCCTGTGCCGCCCGCTGCGCTAGCGGCACAGGGTTTTAGGATTTGGTTTTTAACTATACCGAGGTACTTACAACGTGGGGGCAGAATCTAAATGCAGAATAGAGGCCACGTCCACTGCTGTTGATCACCGCTAAAGCGCTGACCCTTCTGGAACCATGAACATGCATTCTCATAAAGTTTGCAAATTCTTCATTTTCTCCATCAATCAATTGATCTTTCTAAAAAATAGTGTGAATTATGGGAATGTTTATCCACGGATACTGTTAAATGTAGGGCTGGGCTGACCAATCAGCCCTTGATCCTGTGCAGCGGTTGTGGGTTTTGTTTTGTTTCTGCCCACGCCTTTGCCCAATGGCTGAATCGGTGTTTTTCTATTGCCCAACCAACTGAATTTCCTCGCATTGCTCAATCGCATTCGTTCATTTCATATTCATATAGGAGAGTCTTATGAAGCGCTTTTTGTCATACCTCGCGACGGTTTCCATGGGTGCGTTGGTGGTCGTCGGCACCAGCTCCCTGGCAGCGATCGCCCCGGCGATCGCCGCTCCTGGCCTCACCGAGGAAGCCAAGCAAGAACGGCAACGGGTCGTTGTCCTGGAATTTGACTATTCGGCAACCAGCGATGCCAACTACTATTGGGGCTACTGGCGGCGCGGCAATGCCTCCGGCGTAAGCGACTTGGTGATCAATGCGTTGGTCGATGATGGTACCTACACCGTGATCGATAGCAGTCTGGTTGGTGAACGACGGGACAATTACTACAGCACCGATGTTGCCAGTGCTGTTGAGATTGGACGAGAGCTTGGGGTCGACTATGTCATCATTGGCTCTGTGACCGAATTCAACGTTGAAACAGAAACCTCCGGTGGTGGCTTCCTAGGTATTGGAGGTAGCGAACGGGAGACAACCGCTAACGTTGCTCTCACCGCCCGGATGATTAGCACGGCAGATAGTGCGATCGTGGCAACAATGAGTGGCGAAGGTTCGGCTGACGACAGTTCGACCAGCATCTCCATTGGTGGAATCGGCAGTGGCAGTTCCAGCGAAAACCGAGAAGACGAACTGCTCAGCGATGCGGTTGAGCAAGCTGTCACCACGCTGATTGAAGATATGCGCAACTAAACTGAAGCAAGCGGACGGGTTGCGAGACGAACCCGGCTATATGCAGGATCACAAGGAAGAGGAGTGGGAGCGATCGCCCCTACTCCTCTTCCTGCATTAGAGACTGGCAGAATACCAACCTTCCGTTGCCAAGGGCTTAGGTCAGTCCACCGTCTTTTTAGACCGATAGAAGCGTCCGACAATATTTGGATCGGGGGTCAAGCCGATGTCTGCACGCTCCTTCCCCTCATAATCCAGCGTCGATAGAACATAGCGCATACTTTCCAGACGAGCCTTCTTCTTGTCGTTAGCCTTCACAATAATCCAGGGACTGTAAGAGGTATGGGTGCGGCTAAACATCTCATCTTTGTACTTGGTATACAAATTCCAGTTTTCTTGCGCTCTGTCATCAACGGGGCTAATTTTCCACTGCTTTAGCGGATCATCGCGGCGCGACTCAAAGCGCTCCGCCTGGACATCCTTAGAAATCGAAAACCAAAACTTCACCAGTTCTAGATCATCTTCGTAGAGCATATGCTCAAATTCTGGGACTTGCTGCATGAAGATGCGGTACTGAGCTTCGGTACAAAATCCCATCACAGGTTCTACGACGGCGCGATTGTACCAACTCCGATCAAAAAATACGATTTCACCAGGATTGGGAAGTTGCTCCACATATCGCTGGAAGTACCACTGCCCCTTCTGCAAATCAGTTGGCTTGGGTAACGCAACAACGCGGGCACTGCGGGGATTGAGATGTTCGATAAAGCGACGAATGCTACCACCCTTTCCAGCGGCATCGCGCCCTTCAAAAATAATCGCGACCCGTCGCCCTTCAAGTTGAACAGAACGTTGCAGTTTTACGAGTTCGATCTGCAATTTCTCAAGTTCTTGCTCATAGCGCAGCTTCACGAGCGCCTTTTTAACATTGACATTCTTCGTCGACAGTAACTGCAAAAGACCTCGTTTGGTATTAACGGTCGCCAGCTCCTCTGCCGTAAGCTGCACATGTTTCTTCAGGGCTTTTCCAACAATCTTTTCTTCCTGTGTAAGTGCATTGCCCTCCCCTGATTTTGGTTCGCGATCTTTCAATATGTAACTAGAAGTTGTTGATCCTTGTACTTTCTTGTCGAAGCCTAAAGCATCTTGATTGTTTAATGAAGCGGTATGATTCAGGTTAGTCATATTGCTCTATAAGTCCGCAAAAGTCGACATTAAGAGATGGTGTGAATCTTTTTTGTTAAACCCATAAGCTGACCAGACTCGTCAGCGTGAGAGTCGTGATGATCAAAAGTACCTGAAACATCTCCTTTTCAGAACCCTATCTTCATAATTCTGTTGATTAGTAAAAGCTGTTCAGCCCTGATTTCTAAAGCTTAAAAAATATGATTTTATAATTCTCTGGCATAAAGGATCTGGTTTTTAATGGCATTCACATCTCGATGTATAGGGTTGGCGATCGCTTGCACGATAATTTGCTGGCGGGGTAATCTACAAGCTGCTCCGCTTTCATGCTTACCATTTAGACAACGACAGAATTTTGGAATCCCGTAGCTATGACGCTTAATGTTGGCGACTCCGCTCCTACCTTTTCGCTACCAGATGGCGATGGCAAGACCGTTAACCTGTCCGACTTTCAGGGCAAGTGGGTTGTGCTCTACTTTTACCCCCGCGACAACACTCCGGGTTGCACCAAAGAAGCCTGCAGTTTTCGAGATGCCTATGCGACCTACGAAGCGAAAGATATAGCGGTGTTGGGGGTGAGCATGGACGATGCGAAGGCGCATACCAAGTTTTCAACCAAACATAATCTGCCGTTCCCGCTTCTCACCGATGCTGATGGCAGCATGGCGACGGCCTATGAAAGCTATGGGTTAAAAAAGTTCATGGGCAAAGAGTATATGGGGATCTTCCGTAAAACCTTTCTCATAGCCCCCGATGGCACGATCGCCAAAATCTACCCCAAAGTGAAGCCTGAAGGTCATGCGGAGGTGGTAAGGGCAGATTTGGAAGTGCTGATGGCCAGATAAGACAGCGGAGTGGCTTCAGATGCAGGGGCGATCGCTCTACGTAAACTGGGTATCCTTCTCCCTGTTGGCTTTGCTGTCTCACCACAGGTTCCTCCCATGCGCCAAGTCTGGCGATACGCTCAAGCGGCTCTCGGCGTTATCTTCCGCCACCCCATCACAGGAATTACCGTCGTTCCCGTCCTTGACGATGGACAGATTGTCCTGGTTCGACGGCGCGATGATGGACGCTGGAGTTTGCCAGGTGGCATTGTGGATTGGGGCGAAGATGTGCGCACCACTCTGCGACGCGAACTGGCAGAGGAAACGGGCTTAGAGGTGCAATCCATTGGTCGACTGGTTGGTGTCTATTCTGCTCCCCAGCGCGATGCTCGCTTTCATTCCATTTGTCTAGCGATTGAGGCTCATGCTAAGGGCACCCTGGAGGTGCAAGATATGCTGGAGTTAGCGGAGGTGAAGGCCTTTTCGCCCGATGCACTCCCGCCTCTCGACGACCTTTCGCAAGATCATGGGCAACAATTGCGCGACTACTTTGACGGTAAAACAGTCGTCAGCTAGAGGAATTTTGGTTTGTATTAGCGCACGCGCTCAGGTAGGAGCAATCATTTTATGAAAGCCGCGCGTCACACGGCTTTCATAAAATGATTGCTCCTTAAATGATTAATCCTTATCTCAATGCGCAAGGCTATACATAGTTCCAATGTGAGTCTCTGAAATGGGGATGAACTCTTATGAAGCATATGAAGTAATTGTGTATCTTATTCCAGGGGATTGGGTACCCTACCGTAGGATTGCTATGCGGATGTACCGAAATCCTTTGCCCTGGATTTTCATTACTTGTGCGGGAGACCTCCTAAGGCACAAGGGAAAACGCGGGCGGGTATTCGCATTAATGCGGAAACTTTTATGTGATTTTCGGTATTTTCCGAAAAGAAGCGCTTAAGGTGTGATTTAGCATCTGTCTCCTAATGCCCGATCACAATTGCATTGGCGTACTTGCTTCCTGAAGGATGTAATCCTGAGGACGCAATCCTCCTAAAGATAGCTGTAATCTGAAAGGCTGAATATCAACTGCCGACGAATTATGTTGGCGAAGATTTGGTCAGCGAAGATCCACTGAAAATAAACTTACGGTGTCCGTTGTCTAACTAGATTGCCATGACCGTTGCTTTAAACATTGGAGAACGTAAAATTTCGGCGGACGAGCTGATGCCACTGCTCTCGGGCTACGGTATGCTGCCGAACCTTATCCAAGAGCTGATCGTGGATCAGGCGATCGCTCAATGGGAAGCGACGCTACAAGAGCCTGCGATCACCGAGGAGGAAGCCCAGGCTGCGCGAACCCAATTTTTGGCGCAGCAGCGGATCGATTCAGATGAGGCTTACAAAGCCTGGCTGGCTCGCCATGCCATGACAGCCCAGCAGTTCGAGACGCTAGCCTTGCGGAGTTTACGGCTCGAAAAGTTCAAAACAGCGACTTGGGGACCGAAGCTGGAATCCTACTTCCTTAGCCGCAAGTCCGCTCTCGATAAAGTCATTTATTCCCTGATTCGCACCAAAGACGTGGGCATTGCTCAGGAACTTTACTTCCGCATCCAAGATGGGGAACAATCCTTTGCCGAACTGGCGCGGGAGTATTCCCAGGGACAAGAAGCCCAGACCGATGGCCTGATCGGGCCCGTCGAACTGAGCGTTCCTCACCCAACCATGGCCAAAATGCTGTCGGTGAGCCAACCGGGACAGCTTTGGCCTCCCACGCGCATTAGCGACTGGATGGTGATTGTGCGGCTAGAGCGCTACGTTCCGGTGCAGATGGACGATACGACCCGTCAGCGCTTGCTGAATGAATTATTCAACACCTGGCTAGATGAGCAACTGATGGCGGTAACCGGGGCGATCGCCAATCCCGATGCTCCTGCGCCCGATATATCGGCTCCGCTGCCCACCGATGAGGCAACGGATGAGGCCGTGCCGGATAATGATGCGTCGCCCAATGCCGCAAGCGGTGATACGTCACCCAATGACACCAGCAGTGATGAGGCGTCGCCCTGGGATGATCCGGCTGTCGCGTCATCTGCTACCCAACCTCCCTCTACCTCTAAAGATTCCCCCACGGCTGTGGACGTATGACCTACACGAAAGACGCCATTCTCGAATTCCTGGGTCAGGTTGAGCCTTTCAACCAGTTGCCAGAAACAACGTTACAAAAGTACTCCAGTCAGTTTCGGATGCTGCGCTATCGCATGGGGCAAGCTATTGTGGTGCGCGATCGCCTGCCGGGGCAACTCACCATTCTTTATGAAGGCAGTGCCCGCCTGTTGGGCTACGACCCCCGCACCAAAAGCCCGGTGACCCTGAAGCGATTACAACCCGGCGATATGCTGGGCTGGTTGGGGTTGGTGCGCGAGGTGCCCTGCGAGACGGCGATCGCCTCTGATGAATCCTTGTGTCTGGTGATCTCGGCGCAAGATTTCCTCAAGATGCTGGAGCATGAGCCCGGCCTCGACCAGGCGTTTCGTAGCCGCTGTGGCCACAACGAACTGTTTGACCTGCTGGGAGAAGAGCTCAATCGGCAGGCCGATGGCACGGCCAACCTTAAGGTGTTAACGGAGGATGCGATTTCCCAGGCGGTGGTCAAAACGCTGCCGTCTGGATTAGCAGATGCCAGTCAATTTGACCCGCGCTACCTCTGGCTGGTGAGCAGTGGCACGGTCGATAACTTCCCGATTGGCAGTCGGCTTTATGTCGGCGAGGCCCTCGCCACGCTGCAAATTACCGGGAATAAGCCCGCCCGCTTCGTGGGGGTTCCGCGATCGCTGCTGGAGCGATCGCCCGTGTCGGAACCCCTGCCCGTTGAGGAAGCAGAAGACGATCTGGCGGTTCCTGTGGAAGCGACGGTGGAGGTGCCCTATGCGCCCGATCGCCCGTCGGAGTATGAGCCGGTTGGCTTTATCGAAGCCGACCAGGTGCCCAAGTATCCCTTTGTCAAAGGTCGAGGCGAGCTGGATGAGGCCATGGCCTGCTTCCAGATGTTGTGCGAGCACTTGAATTTGCCCTTTCGGCGGGACATTGTCCGGCGGGTACTGGCGGCGCAAATCGAGCGATCGCCCGAGCTGTCCTTGGATGTGTGCGGTGCGGTATCCGAGATGATGGGCTTGACAGCGCAACTGGTGACAGTGCCTGCCCGGGCGATCGCCCGGGTCGAGCCGCCGGCTCTCGTCCGCTGGCGCGACCAACTGGTGTTGCTCTACAGCATTAACGATAAAGAGATGCTGGTGGCTGTCCCCGATCGTGGCGTCCGCAAGATTAATCCCTCCGACTTTACTGAAGATTGGGGGGAACAGGGCGATGTGCTGCTGGTGCAAACCAACAAGCAATCGCCACAAAAGCGGTTTGGGCTGAAATGGTTCCTCCCCTCCATCAAAAAGCATCGCCGCGTATTGATTGAGGTGCTGATTGCCTCTTTCTTCGTGCAACTGTTTGCCCTAGCCAATCCGCTGATGATTCAGGTCATCATCGACAAGGTGATCCTGCAAAACAGTGTCGACACCCTGCAAGTGCTTGGGGCATTCCTGCTCGTTCTAGCCTTGTTCGAGGCCGTTTTGGGCAGTTTACGAACCTATCTGTTTGTCGATACGACCAACCGTATCGATATGGCGCTGGGGTCTGAAATCATTGCCCATCTGCTGCGGTTGCCCCTGCGCTACTACGAGAAACGACCCGTGGGGGAACTATCGACGCGAATCAACGAACTGGAGAACATCCGGAGCTTCCTAACCGGAACGGCGCTGACGGTGGTGTTGGATGCGATCTTTTCCGTCATCTACATCGTCGTCATGTTTATCTATAGTTGGTTGCTGACGCTGGTTTCCTTGGCTACCATTCCCCTGTTTGTAGGGCTAGCCATCGTGGCCTCTCCGATTATCCGTAGCCAGCTCCGCACAAAGGCCGAACGCAACGCCGAAACCCAATCTTACCTAGTGGAGGTCGTTGGTGGCATTCAAACGGTGAAGGCGCAAAACATGGAAATGCGCGCCCGGTGGCAATGGCAGCAGCGCTATGCCCGCTATGTCAGCGCTGGGTTCAAAACCGTTCTCACCTCTACGACTGCGGGATCGGCTAGTAACTTCCTGAACCAACTCTCGGGCTTGTTGGTGCTGTGGGTTGGGGCGTACTTGGTGTTGCAGCAAGAGCTGACCCTGGGACAGTTAATCGCCTTCCGTATCATCGCGGGCTATGTGACCAGCCCGCTGCTCCGATTGGCGCAACTGTGGCAAAACTTCCAGGAGGTTGGGCTATCGATCGAGCGTTTGAGTGACATTGTGGACTCAGCACCGGAAGCGGATGAGCAGGATCGGAACAATATCCCCATGCCTCCCGTTAAGGGGGCGGTCACCTTTGAAAATATCTCCTTCCGCTTCAATCCCACGGGGCCTTTGCAGCTCAGTAATATCAACTTAGAGTTTCCCCCCGGCCTATTCGTGGGCATTGTGGGGCAGAGCGGTTCGGGTAAGAGTACGTTGATGAAACTGCTGCCCCGATTGTATGACCCAGAAGCGGGGCGGATTCTGATTGATGGCTATGACATCAACAAGGTAGAACTCTACTCCCTCCGCCAGCAAATTGGCATTGTTCCCCAAGACACGCTGCTATTTGATGGCACGGTGCAGGAAAATATTGCCCTGAATGCGCCGGATGCCTCGGCTGAGCAAATTATTGAAGCGGCCAAAGTAGCCGTGGCCCATGAATTTATCATGGGGCTGCCCAATGGCTACAATACGCGGGTAGGTGAACGCGGTGCCTCTCTCTCGGGTGGACAACGGCAGCGGATTGCGATCGCCCGTACGGTCATGCAAAACCCGCGCATGCTGATTATGGATGAAGCAACCAGTGCCTTAGACTATGACTCTGAGCGGCGTGTCTGCCTCAACCTTGCAGATCATTTCCGAGGGCGCACGGTCTTCTTCATTACCCACCGCCTCAGTACGATTCGCCATGCCGATAGAATTCTTATGATGGATCAGGGTTCGGTGGTTGAAATGGGAACCCATGATGAACTAATGGATATGCGGGGGCGCTACTACTGTCTATTCCAGCAACAAGATCTCAGCAGTTAAGTCAAGTTCTTTTCACCTGTTTAGTATCTGTTTCCTGTCAATGTTAGGTGTCTCTCTTCTCACAACGCCAGAAGAGTGCCTGCATTTCCTCTGGCCGTTGGAATGATAAATAAGCCGCAAGAAAATAATCTGTAAAAAGATGATACTCCCCCTTAGGTTTCAAAAATCTGCACGCTAGACTGATGTCATCTGTTCGGGTTTTCTCTCTGCGCGTTTTGTACTTTTCTGCCCACTACAGCACCCTTCCCCCATGAAGCAACTGACGACTAAGAACGGACAAAACAATCCGCCAAACGGCAGTGATGGTTCGCCCTCAACCGATGATCCGGTTCTCAGTGCAGGAAACCAAACGACTGCTGACGAAAAGGCACTTCAGCCTAAGCAGCAGCGCCAACACTACGATCAAGCGGTCATTCTGCAGCAGACCTCGCGATGGTCCCGAGGCATTGTCTGGACCATTGTGGGGGTAACAACCTTCACAGTGCTCTGGGCCGCCTTTGGCAAGATCGAGCAAGCGGTGCCTGCCCAGGGGCAACTGGAACCCCAAGGAGCCGTTCAAGATGTGCAGGCACCGGTGGGCGGGGTTGTTGAAGATATTTTGGTGGAAGAGGGCGAAGAAGTCTCCCGTGGACAAATCCTCATCCGCTTTGACCCCACCGCTGCCCAAGCGCAAAAAGAATCTCTAGAGCAAATCCGGGACTCGCTGCTTCAGGAAAATGCCTTCTATCGCAGTCAAATGCAGGGAGCGGACTCCCCTGACGGGGCGATTCCCCCAAATGTGCCCCCGCAAGTCCTCGCCCTCACTACAAACCGAGCGGCTTTGTCAGAGGAGAATCGGCTCTATCGGGCTCAGTTAGGGTTGGCTCCTGGCGAGAACTTGACGGCAGAACAAGCGGCGCGGCTGCGAGCTGGGCAGGCCGAGGCCACTACCCGTGCAGCGGCTGCACAGTTAGAAGTGGCTCAGTTGGAACAGCAACTGGCACAGGCCGAGGGGCAGCTCGCCGTTGCAGAAGAAACGCTGGCAATCGACGATCGCATCCTGTCGGATATTGAACCGCTGGTTGAAGAAGGTGCCCTGGCACGAATTCAGTTTCTCCGACAGCAGCAAGAATCCATGCGGGGTGAGTCGGAAGTGACGCGCTTGCGGCAGGAAGTGTCCCGGCTGCGGTTGGCGATCGCTCAGGCCGAAGAACGCCTTTCCAACACCCTGGCGCTGACGAGTACCGATATCCTCACCCGCATTGCCGATAATGAGAAGCAAATTGCGGAAATCGATAGTCAGATCAACCGGGCGATCGTCGAAAACGAAAAGCAAATCGCTGAAATCAACAGCCAGCTTAGTCAGGCGACCCTGAACTTGACCTACCAAGAGCTTCGCGCCCCCATTGATGGGATGGTGTTTGATATTCAGCCCAGTGGTCCTGGCTTTGTGGCGAATACCAGCGAACCGATTCTCAAGGTTGTGCCATCCGATGCCCTGGTCGCTGAGGTTTATGTGACCAACCAAGACATTGGCTTCATCGAAGAAGACATGGTCGTCGATGTGCGCATTGACTCGTTCCCCTTTAGTGAGTTTGGCGACATCAAGGGTGTCGTGACCCATATCGGGGATGACGCGCTACCCCCCGATGAGCTGTATCAGTTTTATCGCTTCCCTGCAAAGGTCGAGCTGGAAGCGCAAACGATTGTAGTAAATGGCCGAGAGGTGCCGTTGCAGTCGGGGATGTCGGTGTCCGCCAACATCATCACGCGCAATCGCTCCATCTTGAGCATCTTTACCGACCGCTTTGCTCGAGGCTTCGACAACTTCCGCAACGTGCGGTAGTAGCCTCATCCATTAACGGATACAACGCATTCGTGCCGATGTTGCATGTAGCACTTGCAACATCAACACCCCATTTGATATGAGCCCCTCAGCCAAAGAGGTTCATTTGTTGGTAATCGCCTGGATGATCTTGAGCCGATTTTAATTGGCGCGATTTGCGGTGAGCCCTAGGGCGATGGGGGCGAATATCCACATGGGCGACGAACCAGGTGCGCAGAGCTTTGGCCTGGGCTTCGTCGAGGTTATCCAGAGCGAGAGGCGCGGGAAAGAGGTCGGGGAGTCGTTCCTGCGCCCAGGCCACCTCGCTGGGATGGCGATCGCTCCCCAGTGGCACAACCGACTCTGGCATCCGGGCTAGGAATGGTAGAACATTGGATTGATCCAAGAAGTGCTGCCGCTGCCGCTCCAGTCGCGTGACGCGGCGCTGACGGGCTTGGCGGTAGTCGAGAATGGGAGGTGGATAGTCGCGCAGGCGTGGCGGTAGCCCCAATTGTTCAGGTGAAAGATGCGCCACTTCGGGAACCCAGCGTTTGATGAACGCACCGTCTGGGTCGCAGCGATCAACTGCCGTTTGCTCGGGATTGTAGATGCGGGTCCAGGTTTTGTCGACACAGTGGGTGACTCCGGCTTGCATGGCCCACTGGTAATGATCGATAGGGCAGTCGCCGTCGATCAGGTGCCGCATGAAGTGGAGCGCTCCATAGCGCCAATCCATGCCCATAAGATTGCTGAGGAAGCTAGCATAAATGGCACGACTGCGGAAGTTAAGCTGCTGCCAGCCCCCCGTCTCCTGCAAGCAGCGGGCAGCGGCGTCAATGATAGGAAATCCCGTTTGGCCTTCCTGCCACGCTTCATAGAGCGCTTCGTTGAAGTCCCAGCCATCCGCATCAAACACCTGGTAGAGCGATCGCACCTCCAACTGTGGCAAGTAGCGGAACCTCTGGGCAAAGCCGCTGCCCCACCGTAGGCGGGAAACCAATTGCTGCCGACTCCGCTCGGCGCGTCTATCCGGACATTCCCATTGCTGCGCCATCTGCACACATTCGCGGATGGAGATTGCCCCGAACTTCACATGGGGGCTGATACCCGTTGTAGCTTCTGCACTGGGGTACGACAGTTGCCAGTAGTAATGCTCTATTTTTTCTTCATAGAACCGTTGGAGCAACTCGCGGGCGGGGTCGGTGCCGCCGGGGGGAATGGGTTTGCCATCCGGCTCCATGCCCAAATCCGCCAGGGTAGGAATGGGTTCGCTAGCAAGGGCATCGGGCACATCTACCTGCGATGGTGCGGGGATTTGCGGCTGTGCCATGTGGAGATACCACAGTTCCCGGTAGCGGGGGTAGGGCATCAGCTCGGGGGTGGTGCCCGCTGGCTCGAGCCAGCGGATTTTCATGCCCGATTGGTTTAAGGCTTGGTTCACCCGGGCGTCCCGCACACGCCCATAAATCCGCTCAAAGTCGATATGGGCATATACTCCTTCTGCCTCGCTCTCGCGCACCAACTGCGGCAGCACCTCCACCGGATCGCCGTAGCGGAGAATCAAGCGCCCACCCCGATCGCGCAAATCCTGGTCGAGCGATCGCAAACAGTTCAGCATAAAGGCTACCCGCGCCACCGAGGTTTCCGGGTGCCATAACAACGCCCGATCGAGCACAAACACAGGGATAACCGCGCCCCGCATCGCTGCGCGATGCAAGGGAGCATGGTCGCTCACCCGCAAATCTCGTCGAAACCAAACCACTGTGCGCTTCATAATCGCTAGCTGTCAAGAATTCCTCACACAGCAGGATATTGCTGATCCAAATGCACCGCATTTTCCATCGCTCGTCGTTGCTTAACCCGCTCCACATAGGGGTTGAGCAATTCCACGGGTTGCCCTGCTAGCAGGCTAAGCTCCTCCGGACTCAGCCCCCGCATTAACATTTCCACCCACCAGGTGACGGTGGCCTGCGTTAACAGCGGCGGTTGCCCAAGGGGGGTAATGAGGTCAGGAACCCAGGCTTGCCAGCGGTGCAAGATGCCCTCGGGCATCAGTGGGTTCTTGTCGTCGTCGATGAATAGGGCCGACACGTCGTCGGTGCGAGTGGCCAGCCACCGGGAAAGCGGATTGTCGGGATGATAGCCATAACGTTGTCCCAAAATCCATTGATTGAGGGGAACCTGGCGGACAGCGCCCACCGGGATCTGGATCCAGTCATGCTGCTCGTCGCTGTAGGCGTGCGATCGCTCCAATCCCGCAATTTCGTCTGCACTCAAGCCTGCCCCAAAGAGCACATAGGCCAACGCATAGTCCTGATCCCCCTGCATCGCAGACCGCCCCAAGATGTCGTGAACCATACTTGTTGGTAACTCGGAATAGACGGTGGGGCTAAGGACGTCGATAGAGTTGCCCGTCTTGAGCGGCATATCGTCGGGGATAATCAATGCCCCATAGAGAAATAATTGCACCAGCCCGTCAACGAAATTTTCTCGGTCTTGCCAGAGTTCATGGAACTCGCTACTAAATTCCAGCACCGCGTACCCGAGCAACAGACTATTGAGCAAACTCGCAAGTTTCTCGGGAGGCATGCGAATTTGCACGTGTTGCTGACTCAAGACGTTGGTAAGATATTGGGCGGTATAGCGGTTAGCTCGGGAAAGCCCCTGACCCAACGCGCGTCGATTTTCGACCGAATAATGTCCGGCTTCGCCGATGAGCGATCGTACAAACTCCTGAATCTGTGCCAACGCCTGCAAATGAACATTGGCATAACTCTTAAGAGCTTGAGGAATATTGCTGATCTTTGAGGTCGATTGCCCGAGAGCCATTCCGAGTTGAGCGAGAACTTGTGGATCTTCCATCATGGCTAAAAGCAAGCCGTGCTTGCTCCCAAATTGTCGAAACAGTGTTACTTCGTTCACTTCTGCTTGATCGGCGATTTGACGAGTGGTTGTCTCCGCAATCCCTTGAGCAATGAAGAGCTGCGTCGCTGCTTGAATTAGGCGTTGTCTTGTGGGAGTGCGTTGATGAGCCATAGAAATATGCAAGTCAAGCTTGCATCAGAATTCCAAGGACTGTTATCCTCAAACTGTAAGTAATACTTGCATCTCTTCTACTGTAGCGATCTTTATTTCTTAACGCAGTAGAGAATTGGCTTGGAAAGATCCGCCATGGGTCATTGGAGGAATCCGAGTTTTTTTTATGTCTGGTCGCAACTTTAGCGAAAAGCCTTTGGTTCTGTTGAATCAAGATCGCGCAGCGGAGGGTTCTGGTTCTTGCAAGTTTTCGAGAGGAAAGTTTTTTATGTCTCTGAGTTCTGTTGAACCAAAAAGGCAGACGGAGCCACAGCAGCAGATTGATACTCAGCCCCTCAAGCTGAGTTGGTGGCATGTCGGATTTTTTGCGTTATACCATGTGATGGCGCTGTTAGCCCCCTGGTTCTTTTCCTGGTCTGCCTTAGGTGTGTTGCTGGTTGGGCATTGGCTAACCGGCAGCATCGGCATCTGTCTGGCGTACCATCGGCTGCTGACACACCGCAGCTTCCAAGTTCCAAGGTGGTTAGAATATATTCTCGCGATCATTGGCTCGATGGCGCTTCAAGGTGGGCCTATCTTTTGGGTTGCGAGCCATCGTCAGCACCACGCGTTTACTGAACATGTTGACAAGGATCCCTATTCCTCAACGCGTGGTTTTTGGTGGAGTCACATCTTGTGGATGGTTTATCCCCGTGACGAATATTTCAAGTATGAGCTTTACAGTCGCTACGCTCCTGACTTGGCTCGCGATCCCTTCTATAGGCTATTAGATCGGTACTGCATTGTGTTGCAAGTGCCCCTTGCCCTTGGCCTCTATGCGCTGGGCGGTTGGTCTTTTGTTATCTATGGTATTTTCGTGAGAACCATCCTGCTGTGGCACTGCACCTGGTTCATCAATTCTGCGACCCACATGTTTGGGTATCGGAATTTTGACAACGATGATAACTCTCGTAATCTCTGGTGGGCAGCGATCTTGGCTTATGGTGAAGGCTGGCACAACAATCACCACACCTACCCCAATGTTGCCCCTGCGGGCTACCGCTGGTGGGAGATCGATATGACTTGGTGGGTAATTCGTGGCTTGCAAGCCGCTGGTTTAGCCAGAAAGGTGGTCATGCCGCCTCCACAGGCGATCGCAAAGCTCTAGCACTCGGTTAGGTTTGCTCCTCTGCTTGTCTTACCAGTCCCTCTAGTAAATGGAGTATCAGGCTTCGCGCTTTAGCATTTGATGGCCGTCAAGCGGAGCCGTTAGATACTACGTCAACTCAGCACCAGGAAGTTCTTCGTTATAGAAGCTTCCTGGTGTTTTGTATTAGACGAAAATTTATCGTACGGCATCTTTACTGAATACAGTACACAAGATCAGCTTCCTTGATTTTGTGTACTGAAAGCACCTCTCGTCTCTGAGAACTAGAGGAATCGGATTTGGTGTGACTCAAAGCTCCAGATGGGTCAGTAGGATGTTACCAATACCTCCGTAATCTTGCCGCGGCGCTGGGTGTTGGCATTGATGGCACGGATCGCCGAAATAGTGTGGATGTTGAAGCCGTTATACAACTCGCGTACAAACGGGCAGTCGGAGTTTGAGAGCATGACTGGGACGCCCCGCCTTGCCAATGTGGCGAACACATCCCGCAGGCGAATATGGTCGGCTTCGGTGAAGGCGTCGCGGTTATAGCTCGTGAACTTGCTGGTCGCGCTCAGCGGATAGTAGGGTGGGTCAAAGTAGACAAAGTCATTGGGTTTGGTGATTTGATCTAACAAAGTCTCGAACGATCGCTTCTCAATATCCGTATTTTTAAGCGCTGAAGAAACCGCCCTTAACAAGTCTGTATGGCAGATCTGGGGATTCTTGTATCGCCCCATCGGCACATTAAAGTGTCCCCGAGAGTTTTCGCGATAGAGGCCGTTGAAGCAGGTGCGATTGAGATAAATCAGCCGAGCTGCCCGTTCGGCTGGAGTCCCATCAAGGCGCGATCGCACCTGGTAGTAATAGTCTTTTTCATGATGGAGCTTGTGGTGCTGTAGCAGCTCGATCACCCCTTCCACGTTGTCCCGCACCTGCCGGTAGACATTGACCAGCTCTGGATTAATATCCATTAAACAAGCGCGGTGGGGCAGAAGATGGAAAAAAATAGCCCCCCCGCCCAAAAATGGTTCGTAGTAGGTATGGAATGTCGTCGCAGCGGGTAAAAACTGACGATATTGCGGAATTAACTTCCCCTTCCCCCCCGCCCACTTTAAGAATGGACGCGGTGTTACATCAGCAGAAACCTGGGACGGTGCAAGACTGTACAAAACCGGATCTCTTAGAATACCTATCAGAGCGTGTGGGAAAATATCGGGAAGTGCAGCTTACGGCACCCGCTATGAGCCTGTACTAGCCACGTACTAGCACCTGCCGTCATTAAAGAATAATTCAGATTTGCAAGATGAAAGACTTTTTTCAAAACGTTTCACGCTATCCCAGATATTTCATCACCTTCACTCTGGGTGTTTTGTATACTGCGGCTCAGCCCCTCCTGCCGCTATTTGAACGACGCTCGACGGCGATCGCCACCACCCTCCTCCTGCTTTCGGCCTTTGCGTTCCTCGTCTTCACCCTCCGCGCTATGCTTGGGTTGAGTGCGGTTTAGCGTTACGTATTCGGTTGAGGCGAGAGCCCACCAGCTAAGCGGCCGCAGGCATCGTCACGTCTGGGAGAGAACGACTATGGCAACGGATCGGCGGGTGGCTCGTGTCGCTGAATTGATCAAGCGAGAAGTGAGTCAGATGCTACTCAGCGGTATCAAGGATGATCGGGTGCAGACGGGCATGGTCAGCATTACCGATGTGGAAGTGTCTGGCGATTTGCAACATGCCAAGATTTTTGTCAGCATTTATGGTACTGACGAAGCCCGGAGCGAGACGATGGCGGGTCTGCAATCGGCAACGGGGTTTGTGCGTCGGGAGCTGGGGCAGCGTGTTCGCCTGCGCCGTACCCCGGAGGTTTTGTTTGTGGAAGATCGCTCCATTGAGCGTGGAACCCGGGTGCTATCGCTGATCAATCAACTTAGCGAAACGCGCAAACACCAGCCTGAAGAAGATGCAGCGATCGCCGCTGAGGATGTGGACGACTAAGATTCCGTCGACTCAATGGCTGTCTTGCACCGATTATGCTGCTGTCAACCCTGGTTCCTATCGTGAAGCAATGGTTTTTCCCTCTCTCTGTTTCGAGTCTGATAATTGCAGGAGCAACACCTGCAATCGCCCAGAATGGCATATTTGGCTCCCGTGGTGGATTCGACATTTTCTTCAATACTCCTCGTCGGCTACTGATTGAAACCGGGCGGTGCCCCCGCTGCGATCTGACGCGGTTGGATCTGCCCGATGCCGATCTGCCCCAAGCGGATCTGACCGCTGCCGATTTGCGTCATGCCAATCTGAGCGGCTCCAACCTGCGCGACGCGAGCTTTCGCTTTGCCAACCTCGAAAATGCCGACCTGCGAGATGCCAACTTACAGGATGCTAGTTTCCGCGAGGCCAATCTTGAACAGGCCGACCTGCGCAATGCCAATCTAGAGTCGGTGTATTTGGGTGATGCGAATCTGGCGAGAGCCAACTTGACCGGAGCCGACGTAAGCCTAGTCAATCTGGAGAATGCCCAGTATTGTGAGACGATAATGCCGGACGGATCGCTGCGCAACGATGACTGCGATCGCTAAATAATTGCGTTCACTATGCCTCTTTTACCTCCGGTCGATTCCCTGTCGCTCCCTGAGCAGGTGGCTCAGATGGTGGTGGTAAGGGCATCAGGCTATTTGTTTGATCAGCAGATTCAATATCCAGCCTGGGAACCGCCAACAGACACCCTGCAAGAATGGGTAAACGAGTGGGGCGTCGGTGGGGTCATTTTGCTGGGGGGCAGTGCGGCAGAGTTGGCTTTGCGATCGCAGCAACTCCAGGACTGGGCGACGATTCCGCTCCTAGTGGCTGCGGATGTTGAGGAAGGGGTCGGGCAACGGTTTGCCGGAGCAACCTGGTTTCCGCCACCGATGGCGCTCGGGGCGATCGCCCAGACCGATCCCGAACAGGCCTGCCAACTCGCGACCGCAATGGGTCGGGCGATCGCCAAAGAGTCCTGTGCCGTTGGGCTGAATTGGGTGTTGGCTCCTGTGGTGGATGTCAACAACAATCCCCAAAATCCGGTTATCAATGTCCGAGCCTTCGGTGACCAGCCAGAGCAAGTCTCGACCCTCGCTACTGCCTTCTTGCAGGGTATGCAAGACCACCCCATCCTGGCCTGTGCCAAACATTTTCCTGGTCATGGCGACACCGCAACGGATTCGCACCTGTCCCTTCCGCTGATTTCCCAGGATCGCGCTCGGCTGCACCAACTGGAATGGCATCCCTTTCGTGCCATGGTTGCAGCGAACGTCGATGCGGTTATGAGTGCCCACCTACTGATTCCCAGCCTCGATCGGCTCTACCCCGCTACCCTATCCCCACGCATTCTAGAGGGGGAACTGCGACAGCAGATGGGGTTTGATGGGCTAATCGTAACGGATGCCCTGGTGATGGGAGCGATCGCCAATGGCTACGGTGCCAATGAGGCTCCGGTGCTGGCTGTAGAAGCCGGTGCCGATATTTTACTCATGCCCCTGGATCCAGTTGGAGCGATTCAGGCAGTGGTGGAAGCGGTGGAAACGGGGCGGATTGGGCGCGATCGCATCCGAGCCTCTGTCGCGCGCATTTGGCGCGCCAAGCACAAGGTTGTTACCACTTCCCTCAGTGGCGATAGTTCCCACACCTGGGAAACCTTGCCCATGCCCCGCATTGATGCCAAATCGCTAACGACCCAGCTCGCCCAGCCCGATGCTTTGGATGTCAACGAAGCAATTCTCAAAGCATCCATGCAGGTTCATGCTGTTCCATCCTTCGAGTTGCCAGAGGGAACGCAAAATCTGCTGATTGTGGATGACGCCCTTAATTGTGACTTTCTGACCCATCAGAGTCCGGCGATCGCCCTTCCCCGTCGATGGGGCTGTACCTTGCGAGTCTGCGATGCAACGAGTTCGATGGAGAGAATGGCTCAAGCTTCAGACACTGCCCCGCCGACTCTTTTGCAGCTCTTCATTCGAGGTAATCCGTTTCGGGGTAGTGCAGGGCTCAACCAAATGGCGCAACACTGGGTTGAACAACTTCTACGAGACAATCGCCTGCAAGCAGTGTTAATTTATGGTAGCCCCTACCTGCTCCAGGAGTTTCAACCTAAACTGGTTTCCCACATTCCCTGTGTGTTCACTTATGGACAAACTGACACCGCCCAGGCGCTTGCTCTTCAAACCATCTACCGTGAATGCAAAATCCCTCAGGGAGGGTAAGTCAAAATATTTACAGCAACCTTACGGTGTTTCAGCCGAACTATTCAGGAACTGTCATAGAAGCTGTTGACTATTCACCCCCCCCGACGGTTACTTGAAACGTTGACTTCACATGGGTTGCGCACGAAATCAACCACTCATGATACTCCTTAAACAGGCTACATGGCTGTGGCTTCTGTAGTATGTCTAATACGGCCATCCTGTGCATTTTTGACGGGCATCTGACAGGAGAAATCAGTGGTTTTTGGCATCTTGGTAGAAGCAGAGTTGTGATACCAAAGGCATAGTTTGGCTACATTTATCGAATCTTCAAACTCTCGTGAACTTCAGTAGAATCTCTTCTGTTTATTTCTGAAAGGAAGTGAAGACCTGCTAATTTTTAGGCAGTCAAACTTGTGCCTATAGAGTTCTTGCGTGAGTAGTCTTTGAAGGGTCAAATAGAGTGTTTGCAGCTATACGACTTTGGTCTAGTGCAATGCTTCTAGGCTGTTCTGTAGCGTAAACCCATCAGTAGCTTGGCACTCAGCTGAGTTGTAATTTCTAAAGATTGGAGCTGAAATACTGATGCGAATCTTAGTGACTGGTGGCGCAGGATTTATTGGGTCACACCTGATTGATCGATTGATGGAGCAGGGGCATGATGTCATCTGTCTGGATAACTTTTATACCGGACATAAACGGAATATTTTGAGATGGATGGATCATCCTTATTTCGAATTAATTCGACATGACATTACTGAACCGATGCGCTTAGAAGTTGATCAGATTTATCACCTTGCTTGCCCAGCTTCCCCCGTTCACTACCAGTACAACCCTGTCAAAACAATTAAGACGAATGTGATGGGAACATTGAATATGCTTGGCCTCGCGAAGCGTGTAAAAGCGCGATTCTTACTGGCTTCCACCTCCGAAGTCTATGGAGACCCAGATATCCATCCGCAACCAGAAGAGTATCGAGGAAATGTCAATACCATCGGCATTCGCAGTTGCTATGACGAAGGGAAACGCGTGGCAGAGACTCTCGCATTCGACTACCATCGCCAAAACAAT